>JBGOYP010000073.1:0-9045 GCA_041479785.1 Candidatus Aminicenantia bacterium
GGGTTCTCTTCGACATGGACGGGACGATCGTTTCGGTTCCTTACGACTGGCCCCGGATCAAGGCCGAGCTGGGTTCGGGGGACGTCCCGATCCTTTCTTATCTCGATAGACTCGGCGAACCCGGACGATCTCGGAAAAGGGCGGTCCTTGAACGGCATGAAACCGAAGCCACGCGCCGGGCCGTCCTCAAGCGGGGGACGAAAGCGCTCCTCGGCCTCCTCGCCGAGCGCGGGGCCAAAACGGCCTTGATCACGAACAATTCCCGGACCAACACGGAGCATTTGCTTGAGCGATTCCGGCTGACGTTCGACCTGGTCATGACGCGGGAGAGCGGGTTATGGAAACCGTCCGGCGCGCCCCTGTTGGCGGCGATGGAACGGTTGGGCTTGACGCGGAACGTCTGTTGCGCCGTCGGCGATTCCCATTTCGACGTCACGGCCGCGAAAGCCGCCGGCATTCCCTTGATTTTTGTCCTGAACCGCGACCCCGGGCATTTTGTCGAGGACGGCGTCGAGGTCGTAGCCTCGGTTGAAGCCCTTCGAAAACGGGTCGAACCGATGCTCTGACGGGGTCAGATCTCAGATCCGACCGCAAGGTCTTGATTCTGGAAGCGTTCTCGGGGACAATGGGGGCTCGATAATCCGAAAAGGATAGACCCATGGACAAATTGCTGTTAATTCCGGGACCAAGCCCAGTCGTCCCGCGGGTTCTCGATGCTCTGGCTATGCCGACCGTGTCGCACGTGAGCCCCGAAATGAGCGCGGACCTGGCCGCGGCGTGCGAAAACCTGAAACGGATCGTCTTTACGACGAGCGGAGAACCGTTCGTCATCGCCGGCGCCGGGACGCTTTCGATGGAGATGGCTCTGCTCAACGTCGCCGCGAAATCCGACCGGGTGCTCGTTCTTTCCCAGGGTTATTTCGGCGACCGGATGGGGCAGATCTGCGATGCGTTCGGGTTCGAGTCCGAGCTCGTCCGGAGCCCGTGGGGCCGCGCGGTCCCGGCCGCGACTCTGGAGAAAAAGCTGCAGGAGAACACATACGACGTCGTCGCGGTGACGCATGTGGACACGAGCACGGGCGCCTGCGCGCCGGTCGAATCTTACGCCCGGGTCCTGAAGAATTCGGGCCGGATGTTCATTGTCGACGGCGTCTGCGCTACGGGCGGGATCGAGGAGAGGATGGATGATTGGGGGGTCGACGTCATCCTGACCGCGGCCCAGAAATGTTTCGGGGCGCCGCCCGGGCTGGCGGTCTGCGTTTTTTCCGAGCGGGCCCTAGCCAAGCGGAAAAGTCTGGCCTCCGTCCCGGCCTATTACACCGACATCCTGCGCTGGCGGCCGATCATGAACGACCCGTCCAAATATTTTTCGACGCACGGCGTCAACGAGATCCGGGCCTTTGCCGAGGCGACGCGGATGATGATCGAGGAGGGGCTGCCCGCCAGGTTCGCGCGACATAAGAGAACGGGACGGGCGTTCCGGGCGGGTTTCGGAGCGCTCGGTTTCGCATCGTTCACCGAACGGGATTGTCTGGCCGACACTCTTTCCGTTCTTAGATATCCGGCCGGCTTCGACGACAAGGCCTTTCGGATGACGCTCGGCCAGAACGGCGTCGTGGTCGCGGGCGGATTGAGCGAGACGGCCGGCAAAGTCTTTCGCGTCGGCCATATGGGAAACCTGAGCTTCGAACAGGTCCTCTTTGCGTTTGAGGCGGTTGAAAAGACCCTCGACTCTCTCGGATACCGATTCGAGATGGGCGCGGGGATCCGCGCTGCGAAAAATATGCTCAACGGGGACGTGTCCTGACCTCCTCCGGTCCGCGGCAGCTCCGTCTTTGAGTATAAAATGAAAAGCAAAGTTTTTTTTGTTCGGGCGACCGCCCAGGACGGACCGGAGCTTCTGTCCCGGAAAGCCCTGGCGGCTTATCTGGCCCTCGACCTGAATGACCAGCTTGACAAGGACGATTTCGTCGCCCTGAAGATTCATTTCGGCGATAAACACAACACCGGCCATATCAAACCCGAATGGCTCCGTCACATCGTCATCGAAATCCAGAAGCGGACCCCGCGGGCGTTCCTGACGGATTCCAACACGCTTTATGTCGGTCCTCGCTCGAATTCCGTGGAACATATCCGGCTGGCCTGGAGTCACGGGTTCACGCCGAACGTCGTCGATGTTCCGGTCATCATCGCCGACGGACTGATCGGGCGCGACAAACACGAAGGCCGCGGGGCGCAGGCGCGGATCAAATCGCCGAAGGTCGGCGCCGCGTTCCAGGATTCGGACGCGCTGCTCGCCCTGACCCACGTGACCGGCCACATGCAGACGGGGATCGGAGCGGCGCTTAAGAACGTGGGCATGGGCTGCGCGTCCCGGGCCGGAAAGCTCGACCAGCATTCCGTGGCCCATCCCCGGGTCAATCCCAAAGCATGCCGGAACTGCAGCCTGTGTTTCGATCATTGCTCGGCGGACGCCATCGTCCAGGCCGAAGGCCACGTCGAGATCGACGACCACGCCTGCACCGGCTGCGGAGAGTGCCTCATCGTCTGCAAGTTCGGCGCGATCAAGTTCCGTTGGGACGCCGACTCCAAGCGGCTCCAGGAGAAAATGGCCGAATACGCGCTCTACGTCAAGCGGCATTACAAGGAGAAGGTCGGGTTCCTGAATTTTCTGATCCAGGTAACCAAGGATTGCGACTGCATGGCCAAGAACCAGCCTCGGATCGTCGAGGATATCGGCATTCTCGCCTCGTCCGACCCGGTCGCCGTCGATACGGCCTCGGCGACACTCATCCTCGACCGCGGCCGGGGGAAAGACGTCTTACGGGCCGGATATAACGTCGACTGGTCGGCTCAGCTCAAACACGGCGTCGCGATCGGTCTCGGCTCGATGGAATTCGAGCTCATCGAGCTCAATCCATGAAGGATTTTTTTTCGGGCCGCCGGCCTCTCCGGCTGGACGCCCTCGACCTTCCAAAAAGCTGGCGGCTCTGCGTCCTCGCTCCGCATCCCGACGATTTCGACGCTTTGGGCGTCACCTTGCGTCATTTTGCGAACCGCGGCTACGACATCCGTCTTCTCGTCCTCAGCTCGAGCCCCAACGGGGTCGAGGACAGTTTCTGCGACCCGCCGACGCCGGAAGCGAAGGCCGCCCTCCGCGATGAGGAACAGAAGGCGAGCTGTCTTTTTTTCGGGCTGTCCGAAGACCGGCTCGAGTTCCTGAGGCTTCCCGTCGCTGAACCGGGCGGTTTTCTCGCGGACGGGGCCGAAGGTTATTCCGTTCTTAGAACGCGGCTCGGGCGGTTGTCCGCGGACATCGCTCTCCTGCCCCACGGCCATGACACGAATCCCGACCATCGTTTGGCCTATTCCTGGTGGGCGAGGCTCGCGGCCGAACTTCCCCGGCCCCGGACCGCCTGGCTCGCCCGCGACCCGAAGACCATCGACATGAGGGACGACGCTTACGTGCCGTTCGATGAAGCCGCGGCCCGATGGAAAGCCGAGCTCTTGCGATTTCACAGGTCGCAGCACCAGCGGAACCTCGCCACGCGCGGCCATGGATTTGACGAACGCATTTTAAGCGTCAACCGGGAGAACGCCCGGCGGCTCGGGATCCCCGAACCGTTCGCGGAATCGTTTGAGATCGAAGACCGGCCGGCGCCGCGCCCTTTCGCCGGCCCGGCGGAGGTCACTCGATCCGGCGCATTTTGGGCATGGATAAAAAAATCACGGTCACGAAGGCCAGGATGGCCAAAGAATTAATGACGATTGACGTCGGCTCCCCGGCGTGGGTCGCGATGGTGCCGATAAATAACGCGCCGAGCGGCATGACCCCGAAAAAGACCAGAGCGTAGATGCTCATTACGCGACCCCGGAGTTTGTCGGGGGTGAGTGTTTGGACCGAAGCGTTGGCCAGGTTGAAAATCAAAATCTGGGCGAATCCGATGCCGAACAAGACCATGAGCGAGAGGGGAAGCCAGCGGACCGCGGAAAACGCGAACAGTAGGACGGGCATGGCGAACGACCCCAAGCTCAGCAGTTTCCCCCGGAACTTGAACCGGCCGAGCGAGGCGATGAGGAGGGCGCTGACGAGCGCGCCCAAGCCGCGGACGGACAGCAGCAAGCCGTTGGTCGACGAGTCGCCGTGGAGGATCCGGACGGACCAGGCCGGGATCAGCGTAACGAAAGAGATGCCGAAGAGGCTGACGACTCCGACGAGGCTGATGATCGTTCGGATGAGGGAATGGGTCAGGACGTAATGCAATCCCTCTTTGAGGTCGACCAGGACGGAACTTTTCTCCGGGCGCGGAGTAAACGGCTGGAGCTTCATGGCCGCGAGCGCGGCGATGACGGCGATGAAGGATAGTCCGTTGATCAAGAAGCACCAGGCCGGTCCAAACAGAGCATAGGTCACGCCGCCGACGGCCGGCCCGAGGGTCTGGCCGGTGTTGAACATCGTGGAATTCAGGGCGATCGCGTTCGTCATATCCTCGCTATCCACGAGCTCCTGGACGATAGCCTGGCGAGGCGGAGCGTCGAAGGCGTTCGTCACGCCGAAGCCGAACGCTAAAAGGATGATGTGCCACGGCCGGATGATGTGGAGAAAGGTCAGACCGGCCGTGAGAAAGGCCAGGATCATCATCGCCGTTTGGGTCATGATCATCAGGTTTCGACGCGACATCCGGTCGGTCACGACGCCGGCGTAAAGCATGAACAGCCAGGACGGGATCCCGGCCGCGAATCCGGCCAGGCCGAGATAGGCCGGCGATTTCGTCAACTCGAAGATCAGGAACGCCTGGGCGGTCGATTGCATCCAGGTGCCGAAGAGGGAAATCATCTGGCCCCAGAACCAGAGCCTGTAGTTCCGGTGCCTGAGGGCCATGAACGTCTGTCGCCAGCTGATGCGGCCGTTCAGCCGGTCGATGATTTGTCTGATCATGGTCGTTTAACGAAATGGCTCCGTTCGCGAATCAACCCATTCGACTCCCCGGGCTGAAGCCCGGGGTATGCTCAGGGTTGATACTGAGCGGCGCTTTTTACCCCGATTTGAAAATCGGGGTTTGGCGCCGCGAACGTATCAAACACGGGAATAAAAAATAGGATCGGGGAGGTGGGATTTGAACCCACGACCCCAGCGTCCCGAACGCTGTGCGCTAGCCAGGCTGCGCTACTCCCCGAGGCGGAACGAAGTATTATAGGAGAAATCGGGGACGGATTCAAGGTCGTAGTCCGGAATTCGCGGTTCTATGTCTCCGATTGATCGAAGCGGGCGACGTCGGGCGCGGTCAGGCGCGTCCATTTTCCTCGGGCGCCGGCGGCCCGGGCCCCCAGCTCGATATGAAGCATGGCGATGCCGCAGTCGAGGCGTCTGGGAAATCGCCTGCCGTTTTTAAGGGCGTCCGTTCGGACCGTGATCGAATGCGCCCCCATAATGAACCGCCAGGGCTGGCGGTTCGACGCCGAGGGCGCGAGGCGCGCGGCGGCGACGGCTTGGTCCTGCCAGGAATGGAGGATTTCGCCTTTGACGATTTTGTCCAAAGGCTTCCGCCTATTGGATCCGGCGGCCATTCGGTAGAACGCATCCTTGGCCGTGAGCGCTTTCCGGACAAAGCCGAGAGGAGTCACGGCGAAGACCCGTTCGTCGTCCAAAAGCATGAGATCGCCCCGGACCGCGTCCGGCCGGAAAAAGCCGCTGACCCAGCATGTCCCCAGTCCCAAGGCCGTCGCTTCGAGGATGACGCCTTCGCCCGTATATCCGACGGCCTCCCCGGCGTGCGAATCGCGGGTGTCGCCGATGAACGCAATATAGCAGGGCGCGCCCGTAATCTTGCCGGCGCTCCCGAGGATTCCGCGGAATATATCTTCGGGCGGGCGGTCGACGAATTCCGACCGGACACCCGGATAGGGCCGAAAGGCATGACAAACCCGATTTATGCGCGCGATCGCTTCGTCCGCGATCCGAACGGGCTCGAAACTCCGGCGGGACCTTCGCAAAAAAACCGCCCGATACCAGGATTCGACGGGGAGATCCATGACGCCTCCTGCATCCCGGGCGATTATCTTATTCGCGAGAATTCCCACGGGCGCGAATTAATGTATAATAGATGGCCCGGAAATGAAATACTGGTGGCATATGGACGCCGCGGAAGCGGCGCGAACGCTGGCGACCGACCTTGCGGCCGGCCTCTCCGCACCCGAAGTCCGCGCGCGGTTGGAGCGATACGGCCCGAACACTCTTCGCGAAGTAAAAGGCCGGAGCCCGGTCCGGATCTTCCTCGACCAGTTTGCCGATTTCATGATCTGGGTCCTTTTCGCGGCGGCGGTCGTCTCGGGCTTTCTGCAGGAATGGGTCGACGCCTTGGCGATCATCGCTATTATCATTCTCAACGCCTTCCTTGGTTTTCTCCAGGAACATCGGGCTGAAAAATCCCTTCTCGCTCTGAGAAAAATGGCCGCGCCGATGTCGCGGGTCATCCGCGGCGGCGTTCGCGCCGTGATCGCGGCGGCGGACCTTGTCCCCGGCGACCTGATCGAGCTCGAAGCCGGCGATCATGTTCCCGCCGACGGACGCGTCGTATGGCACACGCCGAACCTCTCCGTTCAGGAAAGCAGCCTCACGGGGGAATCGACGCCCGTCCTGAAGGCCGGCATCGCTCTCGACGAAAAAGAAATCGCCC
This sequence comes from Candidatus Aminicenantia bacterium, assembly GCA_041479785.1. GTDB lineage: Bacteria > Acidobacteriota > Aminicenantia > Aminicenantales > UBA4085 > JBGOYP01. The sequence goes on from JBGOYP010000073.1 coordinate 6,678, forward strand.
TGGCCGACCGGGCAAACATCGTCTATCTGGGGACGTCCGTCGTCTCGGGCAAAGCGCGGGCCGTGGTCGTCGAGACGGGGATGCAAACCGAGCTCGGGCGCATCGCCGGCCTCATCCAATCTATCGGCCACGAAGAGACGCCGCTTCAGAAAAGGCTCGAGCAGTTCGGAAAATGGATCGTTTATTTGTGTTTCGGCCTGGTCGCTCTGGTTTTCGGCGTCGAGCTTCTGCGCGGCGGCCGGCTGCTGGACGTTTTCTTGACGGCGGTCAGCCTCGCCGTGGCGGCCATTCCCGAGGGATTGCCGGCCGTGGTCACGATCGCCCTGGCCTTGGGCATGCAACGCATGGTCCGTCGCCATGTTCTCATCCGGAAGCTGCCCGCGGTCGAAACGCTCGGTTGCGCGACCGTGATCTGCTCGGACAAAACCGGGACGCTGACGAAGAACGAAATGACCGTGCAAGCCGTCTTCACCGCCTCGGGATTATTTCAGGTCGAGGGCGTTGGATACGAACCGAAAGGGAAATTTCTTTTTGACGGCCGGGCCGTCGAAATCGCGCGCTATCCGGATGTTCTGGCGTGTTTGCGGGCCGGCGTTCTATGCAACGGGGCCGAGCTCATAGAAAGCGACGGCCGGTTCCAGGTTGTGGGCGACCCGACCGAGGGCGCGATCTTGACCGCGGCGGGCAAGGCCGGCTTGTGGAAGGAAACTCTGGAGGGTGTTCATCCGTTCGTCGAGGAGATCCCCTTTGACTCCGAGCGAAAACGAATGACGATCATACGTCGGACGCCGGACGGCGGACGCTATATGGCTTATGTGAAAGGCGCTCCGGATATCCTTCTCGGCTTTTGCTCGCGGATCCTGGACGGCGATGCGGACCGGCCGCTCCGACCGGACGATGTCAGCCGGATCAACCGGGTCAATGCGGACCTCTCGGACAAAGCCTTGCGCGTGCTGGCCGTCGCGGTCCGGCCGTTCGACGCAAATCCGGCGTCCTGGGATTCCGACGAGACCGAAGCGGACCTGACGTTCGCCGGGCTCGTGGCCATGATCGACCCGCCGCGCGAAGAGGTCAAGGCGGCCATGGCCCAGTGCCGGACCGCCGGGATCACGACGGTCATGATCACGGGCGATCATAAAAATACGGCCGTGGCGGTTGCCCGGGAGCTCGGGTTCTACGGCCCCGATTCCATCGCCCGGACGGGCGCGGAATTGGATGGGATGGACGACGCCACGTTCGAGCGCGAGGTCGGCCGGACGGCGATCTTCGCGCGTGTCGCGCCCGAACACAAGTTGAGGGCCGTGCGGGCCTGGCGCAAACGCGGCGCCGTCGTGGCGATGACCGGCGACGGGGTCAACGACGCGCCGGCCGTCAAGGAGGCGGATATCGGTGTCGCCATGGGGATCACCGGGACGGATGTCACGAAAGAAGTCTCGGACATGATCATTACCGACGACAACTTCGCGTCGATCGTCGCCGCAGTGGAGGAAGGCCGCGGCATCTACGACAACATCAGGAAATTCATCCATTATCTGCTGTCCTGCAACACGGGCGAAATCCTGACGATGTTCGTCGCCTCGCTTCTCGGCTGGCCCGTACCGCTATTCCCGATCCAGATCCTCTGGGTCAACCTCGTGACGGACGGCCTTCCGGCGCTCGCCCTGGGCGTGGACCCGGTCGAACCCGGGATCATGGACCGACCTCCCCGGCGTTCGAACGAGCCAATCATCACGGCGGCGCGCGCCCGCTTGATGCTCGCCCAGGGCGCGGTCATCGGGTTCTGCAGCCTTCTCGCCTTCGCCTATGTTTATTTCGTCGAAGGGCATGGGGCCGAAGCATTTTTGGGACGCGCCCGGGCCGCGGCCTTGTTCGCCCTTGCCAGCAGCCAGCTCTTCCACGCTTTCAACTGCCGGAGCCACGAGCACAGCCTTTTCAAAATCGGCCTGTTCACGAACACCAAGCTCCTGGCCGCCTGCGGGATGTCCCTGCTCCTTCAGGTCGCGATCCTCTATATGCCGTTCACCCAGCGCATATTCAAAGTCGTCGCGATGAGCCCGGCCGACTTAGGCATCCTGATCCTGATCTCGTCGTTACCCTTGTGGATGATGGAAGCCATCAAATTCGCGAACCGGGCGGCCCGCGAGCGGCGGAAAACCTGAGAGGGTTCCCGGCCCGCCATGATTTCCGCCGAGAATTTGTCGAAACGATACGGAGAGCAGGTCCTCTTCGATTCGGTCAGTTTCAAGGTCAACCGCAGGGAGCGCGTCGGTCTCGTCGGCCGGAACGGACACGGGAAGACGACTCTCTTCCGTCTCATCGCGGGGCTGGAGGAGCCCGACGAAGGTTCGATCGCCCTGCCCCGCAACTA
>JBGOYP010000074.1:0-9041 GCA_041479785.1 Candidatus Aminicenantia bacterium
AATAGGAAGAGTTGGGCACGCCGAGGATCATCGGAATGTCGATGCCCGTCGGCTGGGTCAAATAATGGCCGGCGAAGTCGGTCCAGGCCCCGCCGGTCATATTCTGTTCGATCAGTAGCCGAGCGGCGTCGAAGCCCGCCTCGGCAACGTTGAACGCCTCTTCATGATAGCGCATGGCTCCCGCGACCTTGGGACTCATACTCGTCAGGGTCAAGAGCGGGATGCCGATCCCGATCAGGAGGGCGACGACCATGATCACCACGATCAGCCCGGATCCTTGTTCGTGCCTTAAGCCGCGGTTCATCATCTCTGCACCCTGTTATAAACGTCTAAGGACATATTCCGGATGTTGGACGTGGAGTCCATCAGGAATCTCTTGTGCCAGTCGTCGGTGACGGCCGCCGGAGAATTGGCGATCGCCGGGCGCCGGTACAAATACGTGTCCCGTGACGGCAGCGCCGAAATGCTCACGAACCGGTCCTCGGTCCTCCCCAAGACCCAGATGCGGATCTGGCGGATGCTGGCGACCTGCGTCGGGGTCCAGGCGCTGTTCCAGTCGGCGAAGCCGTCCAAGGCCCAGGCCGAATCTCCGTCGAAGTTCCCGTTGTATTGGAACTGGATGTTCTCGATGTTCTGGGCCAGCGGATAATGGATGTTGTTTTTCGTCAGGTAGAGGACGCCGCCCATCCCCCCGCCGATGTATCCGTTCTGGCCGGCCGTGAGGCCGGGGGCGTTCCCGGTCACGTCCAGCCAGAACTCGTGGACGTCGCCGAAAATGATCGCGCCGCCCTGGTATTCCGCATCCGAACAAACGTCTCCCAGTCCGCCGGGAGGGCTGATCCCCCTCGCCTGGCCGGGCGAGAAATCGAATCCTTCGTTCGTTCCGCCCGCATTATGGATGACCTGGGTGATCTCCCGGATGGCTCCGCCCTGACAGGTCGAGTCCGGCTTGGGCAGGAGCAGGACGATCCTGCCGACATAATAGCTGTCGGGATAAGGGTACTGCTCGAGGCTGTTGTCGTCGAGATTGACGTGAGTTCCGCTGCCGCTGGCGGACTGGATGGTCAGACTGAACGGGACCTCGATATTGCCCATGATCTTGAGCCGGTCCGGCTGGACCGTTCCGCCCTGACTCTCGTTGTCGGCGCCCTCCAAGGCGTTGGCCAGGAAGTTCGACGGCAAGCACGTCCCGGCCATGCGGATATCGCGGGCCAGATAATACATGGCCGCCCGGGCGTCCTGCTGGAGCCGGGTATACTGCTGTTGATCGGCCGCTGTTTTGTTGCCTTTAGCGTAAACCGACAGGGCGATGCCGATAATGACGAGCATGATCAGGCTTACGATGAGAAGCTCGATGAGGGTGAATCCCGCCGTTTGTCGGTCGTTCTTCGATCTTTTTTTCATGGGACGTCTCAGCGGCCGATGACGGTGTTCATCTCCGCCCGGAGTCTATAATTCAAAGGATTCTGGAGCAGGGTGTCCTTGGCCATACCGTTCTGGCTGGCCGGAAAGACCAGGACCTTTACGGAATACGCATGCCCCGAGACCTGGACCTGGGTGATGCGGCGGTATTCCAGCGTGCCGTCCTGGTTCATGTCGATCTGTTCATCCACCGATTCGCCCCGGGTCACGGAGGGAAATCCGGCGAGCTCCGCGTCGGTGAAGGACCTCAGGTAATCGATCCGCTGCTGGGCAAGAAAGGTCGCCTGGCTGATCTCGCCGCCGCGCGTGTTATTGGCGATGCTGATAAGGAAAAGCTGGATCATCCCGAGCAAGGCGATGCCGATGATAGCCATGCCGATGAGGGCTTCGATGAACGTAAATCCCGCCCGAAGCCGCGCGCGACGAGGGGACTTGAAACGTTTTTCGTCCACGCGACCTCCTATGTCTTGGAACATTGAACGGATCCCCCGGCGAACAGCCGGACGATTCTCTGATAGGGCTGGCTCAGCGTTCTGAGCTTCGGGCTGGCCAAAGTGATCGAGTTCTTCAAGCTTTGGTAATTGGAGACGAAGCCGGTAGCCTGGAAGATGACGTCCTGGCTCGTGGGCAGGTTCATGGTCACTTCAAAACTCGAGGAGATCTGGGTCTGGGTCGTTCCCTGGACGAGCGTCCATGTGCCGGGAGACGATTCCCGTTCGACGCGATAGGTCCACAGGCTGCCGGACGAGGAGAAGCGGACCCGGTGATTCAGCTTGGTGTCCGCCGCCTTCCACTTGGCCGTCTGCATGGTCATCAGGATCTGGTTCGCCGTATTGTCCAGCAGCCTCACTTCCTGAGAGAGGGTGAAAGCCGGAAAGAAGGACATCATCAGAATTCCGAGGATGGCCAGCACGATGACGATCTCTATAAGCGTAAAACCTCTATGTCCGGCTTTGACCGGAGCGTTCCGCTGTTGAAGACTATTCTTCTGGCTCATGATCGTCCGGAGTTTTATCCAATGCCACGATGATGTTACGGCCAGGGGACGGTGCCGGCAATCGTCTTTTGGAGTGATTGAGGCGATGATAATTGGGCTCCGTGAGTCACCCTTCGGGGGCTGGTGATATCACCCCCTGCGGTGAGCCTTTTCGCCGAACATTTTTATTAGCCCTCATGCGGGGGGCGAAGAACCTGGCGATGGGCCGGGCCGGCCGCTTGGCCGGACCGGCTAAACTCTCTATTATCAAGCGGTTGGAATGATACGCGGCTGAAAGGAAGGAAGGTCATGTGGGCCGCCCCGCCTCCTATGAGTCAAGGGACGAGCCTTCGGCTCGCCACTCGCCCGTGGCTTATATCCACGGGCGAGTACGGCGGAAGTGGCCCCCCGGGTAAAGCCCGGGGCCCCGGCCGCCGTGGATCAAGCCATTATGGGCTAGATCAGCAGCCATTTGACTTTCATCGATTCCCGCGGTATTAATGAGAAAAAACTGTGCGAGAGGGAATCATCGAGGAGGTCAACCCATGAAAGTCTTTGTGACGGGCGCGTCCGGATTCATCGGCCAAGTCGTGGTCAAAAAACTGGTCGGGCATAACCATTCCGTCACCGCTCTTTTGCTTCCTCATGAGCCGAAAAGTTCGGTCGCCGGAGCGGCCTTTGTGCGCGGTGACGTTACCTTGCCGGAAACGATCGCCGGAAAAATGTCCGGTCATGGGGCCGTCATCCATCTGGCCGGCGCGGTCGGTTATCAGACCCGGAAAGACTGCCTCCGCATCAACAAGCAGGGGACCTTAAATGTCGTTCACGAGGCCGTTCATTCCGGCGTCCGCCGGTTCATCCATATGAGCTCGGTTTCGGTCTATGGCCGGGTCCCAAATACGCCGATCGGCGAAGATTTCCCGTTCAAGAAAATCGGGGACCCCTACGGCGATACGAAGATCGAGGCGGAGAATATCGTCCGCGTTTTTGCCGAGAGGGGGACGCTCGACCCGACGATCCTGAGGCCAACGGCCGTCTACGGCGAGGGGGACAACAAATTTTTACCCAAACTGGTCGAAAACCTGCGGAGCGGCAAGTTCCGGGTCATCGGCGATGGCGAACACAGAGTTGACCTCGTCCATGTCAAAGACGTGGCCGAATTCGTCCTCTTGGTCTTGGAGGACCGGAAATCCATCGGAGAAGCCTATAATATCGCGAACGCGCACAACCCGACCTGGAATGAAATGCTGGCCGTCTTGTGCACTGAGCTGGGAGTTCCCGTTCCGAGCAAACACCTTCCCTATAAGCTGGCCTATCGTATCGCCGGGATCATGGAGTTTTTGTCGTTTTTTACCCGGAAACCGCCCCGCCTCAACCGATATTCGATCCGGCTGATCGGCCGGCAGTATGACTATTTAACCGATAAGGCGCGCCGGGACATGGGCTTCTCCTCCTCGACGCCCCTCCTCGATGGGATGCGGGATTATTTGAAGTCGGCCGGCGGATAATTCATCGCCACGGATCCTTGGTCACAGCCGACTGTCAAACGGCGCCGCCGGATTTCCTTTTGTCGGTCAAGGTTTTCATGAAATCGACGATGGCGTTCTCCTCGTCATCGGTCAGTCCCAGGTTGCCGACCTCCTTCGTGTTGAGGTTGGCTTGGACCTCGGGCGCGGGCCATTTTGCTCCGGCCTTGTCGCGGGTATTGTAGAAGCGGACGACCTCTTTCAGACTTTTGAAGAACCCGTTATGCATATACGCTTTGACGAAGCCCGGCGACGGCCGTTCATCCACGTTCCTCAGGGTCGGCACTTTATGCTTGCCCATATTAGCCGCGGCATGACTTTTATACTTTTCGACCGTCTCGAGAAAGCCGCCGAGCCCTTTATCCGCCCAGGCCTTGCCCTCCGGATTGAAGTTTTTCGCCTGACCGTAGAACGGGTTGTCGGGGTTCTTGGGAACGCCGATATTGTCGTAAGTATAGTCGGTGAAGACGGGCGGCTTCCCCTGGGCCGATGTCAGGACATGGCATCCGGCGCACAGGCCTTTCGTGTTGAACAGGACGAGCCCTGCGATCTCCCGCTCGGCCAAGCCGAGGCTCCGGAAATTCTTGGCCGTCGCCGCGTCGATCGTTTCAACTTTCAGACCTTTGGCCGTCGCCGCCTTCCAGAAGGCGTCGAACTTCGAGCTGAAGGGATTGACCTCGGCTGAACGCTCATAGGCGGCGATCGACCGGGCGATCCATTCGTAGGTCTTGTCCGCGTTCTTCTCGGCGTCGAGAAAATCCTTGCCCCACACCTCCTCGAACAAGCGGGCGTATCCGGATTTCCGGACGGCGAGGACGATACTTTTCTTATCGGGCATGTTTTGCTCGAGCGGGTTCATGAAGGGCCCCATGGCCTGTTCCGCCAGCGGATCGCCCAGAACGTCTCCCGTCGCCCGGCCGTCCCAGAACATCCCGCCGACGAAATTTCCGTTCTTGTCGATATGGAGTTTGGGGCTGTCGCCGGCATAGGCGGCGGCCGGCGGCTTCCGGTTGCCGAAGCGGCCCTTGACAGCGCCTTCATAGACTCCGCCGACCTTATTGAAGCGCTCTTCCGGACCGGTGAAACCGACGGACGGACCGTGGCAAACGGCGCACTCCTGCCCGACCGGGCTGGAGAGAGACCGGTCAAAGAAGAGTTTCTTGCCGAGTTCTTCGACCGGAGAAAGATCCGCGACCGCTTTGCCCGAGGAAAAACCGAGAAAGACTGACGTCATCAGAATGGCCGAACCGACGACGACAAGATATTTTTTCATAGGTTCTCCCTTCGGGTGATTTTTTTTTGCGACGGGCCGTCGAATCCTGGACCCGGATCTTGTCCTCTATCTCTTATTCTCCCTCTCCGCCCGGCCCTGGTCGACCATCGCCTTCACTTCCTTCATGAGCGTCGGGACGTGGTAAGGGATGCCGTCCTTGATGGTCCATTCGATGCCGCCGCCGCGCACGATCTTGACCTTCGGGTCGCCTGGGGCGATCGCGCTGTAGTTGTTCACGACCTTCCCGTCGTAGGTCAGCACGTCGGTGCCGGCCGGATTCAGCAGGCGAAGGTTCTCGACCGGGTTGCCGTTGACGACCAGCAGGTCGGCGATGAAACCCTGGCGGATCCGGCCGAGCCGGTCCTCCATGCCGATGAGCTTCGCTCCATTCGCGGTGGCCATCTTTATGACCTCGAGCGGATGGAAGCCGGCCTCCTCGAGCAGTTCCATCTCGTGGACGTGCCCGAATCCGTAGATCGAATAGATAAACCCTGCGTCGTCGCCGACGGTGATGACGCCGCCCTTAATCCCGAACTCCTTGAGCGCGTCCATCCAAACCTGGTAATTCTTCTTCCAGCGGACTTCCTGGGTGTTGGTCCAGCCCAGGAAATACGAACCGTGGTTTCGCATGTCCGGTTGAAAATACTGCTCCAGCGTCGGGTGTAGGTAGTCCTTGAACCAGGGCTGGTTCTGGGCCCGGATGACGTCGCGGCTGGCGATATAGATCGAAAGCGTCGGGCACCAGAAAACGTTGTTCTTAATCATCAGGTCAAGCACGTCGGAGAGCTTTTTCCGGTTGAGGTTCGGCTGGATAAAGAGTTCGCCGGCACGCCCGAAGCGGTGGATCTCGTTCGAGGCGTTGTGTTCAGGAGGGAAGTTCTGGATTCCGTCCAGCGCCGCGTCCGCGATCCCGTAGAAGTGCTCGATCGAGGTCACTCCCAATTCGGCCCAGTCCTTGGCCGTCGTCTCGTCGACGGCGATATGGACGGCCGTCCGGAGCCCCTGCTTCTTCGCTTCGTCGAGCAGCGCCTCGGCCAGGTCGCGGTCCATACCCGAGGCCTTGAGCCCGTCGACTCCCTGCTCCTTCGCGTAGCGGACGCCTTCGCGGACGAGCGCCGGCGTGTGCGAGCCTTTCGACGCCCAGATGCGCTCGTAGAGCAGGATCCGCGGCGCGATCAGCGTGTGGGCGGCGCTCTTGGCGCGCCACTCCTTGGCTTTGGCCCAGTCGGCCCCGACGTCGCGGATGGTCGTCGCTCCCGCCGCCAGGTAGAGGTTCATCTCGTATTGGAACGGCTGCGGGATTCCGCCCCGTTCGTCCTGGAGGTGAATATGACCGTTAATGATGCCGGGCATGACGTATTTGCCCGTGGCGTCGATCACGGCGTCGGCCGCCCAGCCGCGGGGCACGCCGCCGACCTGGACGATCAGCCCGTCCTCCAGACAAATGTTCGTCGGCCCGAAGGGGGGCTCCGCATTCCCATAGATGACCATCGCATTCCTGATGAGGAGCCGTTTGTATTGTTTCGCGTGCTCCGGCGCTTTCACGGCGATCTCGGGCTTCTGGGCCGGGCCGACTTGGGCGGCCGCCATCAGCGCCAACCCGAGGACAGCCAGACCGATCATCAAGGCGCCGAAAACGGACCTTCCGTGCGTCATTCTTTTTTTCATGAATGCCTCCTTTATTTTGGTGACGGGCAACACATTACGGTAATTCGATGATTTGAATTTAGGGGTTGAGTTGTCTGTCACCGAAATTAAATCCCCTAATTATTTCCTGATCATCTCCTGACTGGATATTTCATTGGGTCAGGGAGCGGCTTGCGCGGAAGCATTTCCTCTCGCATGGCGGCGTGATAGACGAACGAAGCCATGATGACGGCCGACGGCATCAGGTCCTCGATGATGAGATGGTCGAAGACGTCCATGTTGGTGTGATGGATCCGGGTTGAGTAGTCGAGCGGGTCCTGGATGAACTGGAACGCCGGGAGTCCGATATAGTCGAGGGCGCCGTGGTCCGATCCGCCTGTGTCGCGCATCACGACCTGGGTGGCGCCCAGGTCGGCAAAGGGCTTGAGCCATTCGGCGAAGATAGGTATGACGGCGGCGTTCGACTGGGCGTAGATCCCCCGGATCCGGCCGGAGCCGTTATCGTAGTTGAAATACCCCGCCACCTTGGCGTGCTCGGGCTTGAGGGTCATCGTCGTCACGTCGCCGAAGTGCTTCTCGACATAGGTCTTCGACCCGATCCATCCTTTTTCCTCGGCGCTCCACAAAACGACCCGGACGGTGCGCCGGGGCTTGACCTTGAGCGCCTGGAGGATCCGGACGGCCTCAAGCGAGACGGCGCAGCCTGCGGCGTTGTCGGCCGCGCCCGTCCCCGGGCTCCAGGAGTCGATATGGCCGCCGAGCATGACGATCTCGTCCTTCTTGTCCGTGCCGGGGATCTCGCCGACCACGTTAAATCCGCGTTGGTCCTTGTCGTAATACTCGGTCCGGACCTCGACTTCCATTTCGGCCGGTTCCTTGAACTCCTCGATGATCCGGGCGATCCGGTTATAGTGCTCAGCGGCGAGTATGACTTCCGGGAGCGGACGGGCGCGCTTGGGATCGCGAGCCTGACGGATGCCGGAGGCTAAGACGGTGCCGTATTCCCGCAGGCGGGAGCCGCTCGACGAGACGAGCACGCCGACGCCCTCGGCCCGGAAGAAATCTTCGAGGTCGTCGAGAAAGGAACGGACATAGTCGGGATCCGGCGGGACCGTGGCCGCGATGGGCGTTTCGGCGAGCCGCTTGAGGCTCTCGTCGTCATGGCGCCGGGCGTCGGGTGTGAACGATGTAGGGACGGGCTTGGGCGGTTGATAGAGGACGATCTTGCCCTTCAGCCGGCCTCGATATTTCGCGAAGTCGGCCATGGACTTGATGTCGACATAGACGGGTTGTCCGGCGATCTTTCCCTTGGTGCTCGATCCCCATTCGACCGAAATGGCGATAAGCGGCGCGTAATGGGGCTTGAGGAGATGGGCCGAGACATAGCGCAGGGCCCATCCGACGCCGAATCCGTCATATGGTTCGAGCTCGACGTTGGTCAAGCCCCATTCCTTCATTTTGGCCGCGGTCCAATGGTTGGCCCGGTCGAGCTCGGGCGAACCCGTCGGACGCGGCCCGATGACGTCGGAGAGATACGCGGCAAGCTTGCCCACCTGCGAATGCTTGAGGCCTTCGAACCGGATCCTGTTGACCATATCCAGGTCGGCCCGGTCGGCTGGACCCTGAGAGGCGAAAGCGAGCGCCGCAATCGTGGCGACCAAACCGAGAATCATGGCGGCCAAGCCGCCGGGAGTTTTTCTTTTCATCGGACCTCATTCCCTCCTTGAGATAGGAGTATAACGGGAATCATGGAAAATAAGGAATTAAGTTTATTTTTGCCGCTGTCACCGTCCGAGCATCTTGTCCCGCTTCGCTTTGAACGGGCTCCCGGCTTTCCAGGCCGGGTATGTGTCCGCCTGGGCTATGCGGAAGCCCATGGCGAAGTAGATCTGCAGATCCTGCAGAGCACCGCTCAGATCCCAGTCGGGACGGATCTCGTCGGACGGCTTGTGGTAATGCTTTGTTGTGTATTCGTTCGCAACCTGCTGTCCCCAACCCTTTGGCCGGCCCACGAAGTCGTCTCCGCCGCCGGCATTGATCGCGGGAACGCCCTGCCTGGCGAACGGGAAGTGATCCGACCGGAAGTATCCGCCCTTCTCCGGTGACGGATCCGGCGTCAGCACGCGTCCTTGCTCGGCGGCCGCGTCCCGCGCGTAGTCGTCGAGATCCGAATTCCCGAGCCCCACCACGACCAGGT
>JBGOYP010000075.1:0-9009 GCA_041479785.1 Candidatus Aminicenantia bacterium
CGGTCCGTCCGTACGCCGGCGGAACGAAGGATGCTTTTGTCGTGAAATTGAATACCAGCGGCGCTCTGCAATGGACTACCTTCCTGGGAGGGTCAGATACCGATTGGAGCAACGGGATTGCTGCTGATACGATCGGGAACGTCTATGTGATAGGCCGTAGCAATACGAGCTGGGGCTCACCGGTCCGTCCCTACGCGGGATTAGCCGATACTTTTGTTGCCAAAATTAAGGAAATTGTAAGCTACAATCTGACCATTGCGTCTGGCTCCCACGGTACCACGAACCCCGTGCCCGGAACATATTCTTATGTTTCGGGAAGCAATGTGTCTGTTTCCGCGGTCGCCGACAGCAGTTATGTCTTTGACCGATGGACGGGCGATGTGCCCGCCGGACAGGAGACTTCTGTGACGGTCTCCATCCCCATGACCGCCGACAAATCGATCCAGGCGAACTTCATCAAGGTGATGCAACCGCCGCTTAACCTCACCGGGAAGAAATTGACCAACCGGAACATTTCGATGGTGGAGTATGTTGTCAGGCTCAGATGGCAAGCCGACACCGCAAACACGGGGACGATCACTTATCGTATCTACCAGCTCGATGACGGTCAGGCCACGGAGATCGCGGTTGTCGGAGCGGGCAAATATGAGTATCTTGTCCGGAAGCTTCAGAAGGCGAAGTCCTACCAGTTTGGCGTGACCACGGTCAATAGTTTGGGCTGGGAGAGCGACATAGTCTCGGTCACGGTTCAGTGAGGAGGGGGACTCTTAATCCGCGGGTTATAGGTTCGAGTCCTATACGGGTCAGTTCTTTTTTCCCCTTATCGCCGCCCCTCCAGGTTTATCCGACTTTTTAATAGCAAGGCGTGACTTCCTTGTGAAATCGCGTCGCGTCTCCCATGTCATCGCGTGCGAGTCTTCGAGCGTGGCAATCGCCTCTGCTTGTGAGCGCCATGTTTCATTCGCCATAACAATTTAAGCATCTCTCACGCGTTCGCCCGAGCCTATCCTTGACTCCAAGCCGCGACCTTAAATAATATTCCTTCGCGCTCGCCATGAAAAGGTATGGAGGAACATGAACCTAAAAACGTTCGCTGACAAAACCTTCGGATTTCGTCTTTTGCCGCTGCTCTTGGTGACACTCTTTGCCGTTCTTGACCCTCCGGGGGCCGGCGGACAGGGAGTGCGGCCGCGAGACGACATCGTCACCTTGAGACGGATCGCCGGCCTGCCCGTGCGCGACCAGCTCCTCCCGGCAAATCAGGGATTCCTTCAGGATTGGTTTGTCGACAACGTCGATTTTTACATGCATTTGCTCGAAGGCTCGGCCCTCTGGCAATCGAATCTCCTTTCGCTCGGCAACCTTGCGACCTATCGCACCGCTCTAGCCCCTCCGCGCGGCACGGACCCCGATGGCATTACCATCACCTTCGAGAATGTGCCGAACCCCCGGACCCTTGGGCCCAGAATCACGTTCCCCACGAACAACGTTACTCCGAGCGGGGGCGAAGACAGCACATGCTGGGAAGAAGCGACCCATTTCCTGCTCGGCCGGAGGTCGCTCCAAACCACCCAAGCCGATTGTCCGCAGTCTTATACGGGTAACAACGACCAGGAAAGACAAGAGCACGTTTACATCGACAACGTTCGTAACTACGTGAGTTGGCTGAGAATGGTGGCGAGTTTCGAGCCGGCCGTCCGCGAGTCCGGCCTGGCGGCCTTCAAATATCTATCGACGACCTCGCCCGCGGGTCGAAAGCCGGTGGTGAGCCCTTCCTCCGTCCTGCCCCTGATTACGTTCGACAAGATGAATTTCGATGTCGAGCGGCAAATCTGGAACAGAGCCCATGCCGTCTGGAACTCTTCCAACTGGCGAACGCTGGAAAAGGAAATCTGCGACATTCCGCCGAACCTGGCCGAAGAGCTCGAGAGCCTGACCGGCATACGGATTCTTTCCCGCCAGGCCATCCGGACGTTTTACATGCAGGGCGGAGTCAAGACCGCCAGCGGCCTCGCCGTGCATGTCCCCGAGTGGGTCATGCTCGAAGAAGGGAACACTCTGCGGGAAATCTTGAAGATCGATTCTTCCAACGAAAGAAGAGAGAATCTCCCGAACGAGATCCGGCACTCTATCGATGTGAAGATTTTCGAGTTTTATCGCGTCGGCGCGGAGACCGCCTACCGGGGAAACCGGAATATCACCCGCGGGAACATGACCGTCAAGCTGGTGAACGGCGACGACAAAACGGGCCTGTACCTGAACCTGATCGACGAGAACCGCAATCGGGTGAAAGGCTTTCAGACGCCGGCCCGCCAGAACAGGGGCGGATACTTCGAGGTCGACCTCTATCCCGAGGAGGGCACGCTCAGCCGGCTCGGCGCATTCGAGCTTATTTTTTCCTTGCTCGAGCCCAACATGGTTCGCGAGAAAAGGACCTACAGGATCGAAGTGGCGTTCCGGGACAGAAACTACCCGGCCGACCCGCCCGGCCCCGCGGTCTACATGGAGCCGAGCACGGCCTATTTTTACGTCGATGTCGAGCCCCAGCCGGCCGCGGGAGTCGGCGGGGCCGCCGGCGCCGGCGCGACGGCCAAGACGGGGGCGGCCGGCGGAGCCGCGGCGGGCACGGGCACGGCCACGGGGACCGGGACGGCCGGGGCGGGAGGCGGCGCGCCCGCCGTCAAGACGTCGGCCTCTCCATCCGCCACGGGTGGGAAAGCGACCTGGGTCCTCAATAAAAAATGGATCGAGAAGCATTCGAATCCGCCGGCCAACACGAAGTTCAATTGGGACGTCGCGGACGAAAAATTCACGTTTTCATCCAGCCGCCCGCCCGACCCCTCGCTTCTCGACCCCGGCATGGAATGCCGCGACCTCGTGACCTGGGACCCGCTTCCAAACAAGATGGTGGAGGACGACGCTTATTTCGTGAAGGTCAAACTCAACGGCTCCTATAAGCTGGCCTCGGGAAAAGAATTAAATAGGAGCCTCGACTGGACCGTTTTCTGGGCGACGCCCCTAGAGCGCCAAAACAATCAGAGCGGCTCGCCCATCTATTGGATGCCCATGACATGGGCTACGCTGAAGGCCGTCGATTCCTACAACGTCAAGGTTTGGTCCGAGAAGCCGCGTAATCCCTCGGACACTACGATGCTCATGGTCATCGAAGTCAACGAGAAGGTCAATTCATCGAGGATTCTCTACTTTCACCAATACATCAAGGACGCAACTGCCGCGCCCGCCGGCCCTCCCCAGCCGCCCCCGGCCGTCGTGTCGACCAACCTTACCGTCCAGACCGCACTGCCCCAACCGCATGACCCGAGGCTCGACAATGTTCCCGAGGAGACAAAGAAGGGCGGTCCCGACGCCGGCGGCGGGAAAGGCGCGGTGGGGAAAAAAGAAGACAAGCCTCCGAAGAAGGAGCCCGCGAAGGCGGATAAAAACGCGCTGGACTGGTATTACCACGCGCAGAAGGGATACCGTTTCAGGAAAACTCAGGGGTGGTCCGTGGGATTCAATCAACCGGACAGCGCTACGGACTTGCTCCTCCCGCCCGACGAGTCGATGGGACTCATCTGCGGCCGCGGCTCGGGCAACGCGGGGTCGGAGAGCGCCGAGAGGGTGCTCGACCGCCTCGCGGCCGGGATCGTGCAGAAAAACCCGGGCTCGACGACGTCCAGCCTCACCCTTGGAGGCGCGCCGGCGATCCGGGTCGACACGTTCGATAGCGGTAAAAAGAGCATGTTCTGGCACTTCTATGTTTTGCACGGCGGACGGACGTACTACCTTGCCGTCATGATGCCCCCCGACACAAATAGAATGCCGTTGCCCAATCAGGTCATGGATATGCTGAAGACCATGGAATTTTTAAAGTGAGGGCGAGGGAGAAAAGGAGCCGTTCTTATAAAAGTGAAAAAATTAAAAATGGGAGACGCAATACCTGTCATCGTGGACATGGAAGAGTTCGCGAAAATGAGAAAGGAAGACAGGCCGTTTTTCGAAAGAATTGAGATGTTGACTTCGATCAACAGCCGGGCATATCCTTTTCTCGTGAAGGGTGGTCCCGATCCCGATCTGAGTTGGAGGGATCGCCGCGATGCGTGGAAAGCCGATCTTGATATCCCATGCGCTGCTCCAGGGGTTCGGCGTACTTGGCGAGCCTGAATATTGACACCGCGTTTTTCCCATGTTAAATGTTAGCAGAAAATGTCCAAGCGGTGCGGACCGAAATCCCCGGATGCGGGGAAAAGAAAGGGGATAAACTATGACATCGCCGAATAAGCCTATTCCAATCGGCACAACCCGGATCCGAACGAAAGACCTCAGGACATTGACCATGACTCCGTCCGGTTGGCGCGAAAAAGAGGTCGATCTCCGCGACGCCGCCCAGGCGATCCATCTCTACAAATCGAACGGCCGGCTCGATTTGCTCGTCGATGCCAAGGACCGCCGATTTCTCAAGGGCCAGCTTGCGCCCGATGGGCGGTCCCTCGGCGCGCGCGTCTTGGCTCTGCCGGACGGACAGAGGCTGAACGCTGGTTTTTCCATTTTCTCCAAAAACCTCCGCTTTCACGACGAAGACACCGACTCGCATTGGGACGTGATGTTCGAGAACCCCTCGGGATTCCGGTATCTCTATGCCGTGGATAAGATCCGCCGGGCCAAGACGCACAAGACGCATATCGTCGACCAGTTCGCCCGCTATTATCCCAGGCTCAAGAGGAACGTCCTGAAGGACCTTCGGAGCGAAGGTTGCGTCCATTCCGTCGCCCTGTTCACGATGATGAAGACCTACATGCGGGTCGGCAACGAGATCTACTACAAAGCCCACGGCCACAAAGGACTGACCACGCTGCAAAAGACGGACATTACGATTCGAGGCCATAACGTCTTTTTCAACTACCGGGCGAAGGACGGCGTGCCCATCCATATCTGCGTGCGCTTCCCGGACGTCTACATCAAGCGGCTGGCAAGCCTATTAGCGCTTAAAAAGCCTGATTCGTTCGTCTTCAGCCACGAATCCGGACATCCGATGGACGGGACGGAGATCAAGAAAGCCATCAAAGATTATTGCGGGAGAGAGTTCTTCCCGCACATCATCCGCTCGTACTATGCGGATACCGAAGTCAAGAAATTTTTCCGGAAGCACCGAAAAGCGACGAAGAAAGAGGTCTTCGATCTCCTGATCAGAATTGCCGCGAAGCTCGGTCACATGCGCTTCAAGAAGAAGGAACAGACCTGGGTGGAAAGCCCCAAAGTCACGGTGAACAACTACATCCGGCCGGAATTCGTCGAGCGTCTGCACGCGTACTATAGCCGGGAATCCGCGCCTCCGCGTTAGCGCCGGTTGTCGGGTCGATTTTCCGAACGGTTCTGTCGGCTTCACTCTCTTGACATCGATCGGCGGCCAGGATTATCCTTTTCTTGGGAAGGGCGGCACCGATCTAGACACAACGCCTGCTTTTCGCTAAACTTGAATTCTTTTCATCGCAGAATCAGGATTGACAGATTCTGGAGACCGGGCGTGGGCAAAATCTCGCGGCGCAAGTTTCTACAAAACACATTGGCGGCTATGGCCTCCCACGAAGCGGGACGCAATTTGGTTTGGCCGTCGGAGTTCAAGCCGACTCCAAGCTTTAAAGTTTTGCCCTCGATAGCGGTGTCCAAAGGCACGGAGGCCGATTTTCCCGAAGCGATTCTCAAGACGGCCCTCGACGGCCTGGGCGGTCTAGAGCGCTTTATCAAACCAGGCCAAACAGTCGCCATCAAGCCAAATGCGACCTGGGCCTATCCCCCCTTCACAGCGTCTTCGACAGACCCCCGGTTGCTGGGGGCGCTCATTCTCATGGTCATGAGCGCCGGCGCGGGCCGCATCATCGTCATGGATCACTGTTCCTTGGATCCGGGCACCTCCGATTGCTTGCGCATCAACGGTCTCGGCAGCGTCGTCGATAATTTCGGCGTGGAAAAACTCTTTCCCGACCGCTGTCTTTCGCCGAAAGATCTTTTTTGCCAGGTGGATCTCCCCGGAGGAAAGGCCTTTCGAAAGTTAGGCGTCATCAAAGCGGCGGTCGAGGCCGAGGTGCGGATCAATATGGCCGTGGCGAAGAGTCATATTGTCACCAGGCTGACCATGTGCCTCAAGCATATGATGGGTTTTTTGGAGACGCCCAGCGTCCTGCACGCTCAGCTCGAACAAGGCATTGCCGATATCAACACGCCCTCCCCGATCCAGGCGCATCTTCATATCTTGGAGGCGATCCGGGTGCGGTTGCCGACCGGGGGCCGCCTTCAAGCCGGGGGTCCGGAAACCGACAGCACGCACCCGCAGAAGATCAAACGAATGAACCAGGTTATCGCAGGCGTCGACCCCGTTTTAATAGATACCTATGGCTGCACGAACCTGTTATCACTCAAACCGGAAGAAATCATGCATCTTGGACTCGCCTCTGAGTCCGGAGTGGGCGAGATGGACGTGGATAAAGCTCTGGGCGAAGAACGGCTTCGCATCTTTTCGACCGGCCAGACTGACCTCAATCCAGCTTTAAAAATGACGGGAGGCCGATCGGCCGTTCCGCTTGAACACGTCGAGGTGATCGGTTCACGGCCGTTCCTCCGTTGGACCCTCATGTCGGCCGCGACGATTTTTGTCGGCGGCGGCATTGCGGCTCGCCGCCTATTGAAGCAGAAGAATGAGAGCGAGAAGAGCAAAGGATAAACGGAGGCAGGATTAGGGTCGTCTCAATTTTAAAACTCCGATTCGTAATAGACCAAGGTGGAGATGGAGTTGAAATAACAGTGCCGGAAATACCGTGCCGATTTGAAAAGCTTAATTTGGTTTGGGTTATAGAAGTACTAGAAAAGCTCAAAATAAGGGCAATGAAAATAAAGACGGCAAAGCGTTTCATGTACGCTTTTCGCGATATTTGACGGCGCCGCACGGCCGGTGATATAATATCGACAGGGTTAGGAAGGCGGATTAAGCGCCGAGGCCGAAAAATTCAGCACTCAGCGATATTTATTATCGGGAATTCACCAAAACGCTAAAAAAGAAAATTCCTATACTTTAGTTCAGCCATGGACAAGCCGTGTCTTATCAACCATTAGGCAAAAAAGGAGGAAGATGTCATGAGAAGTAATTTAAGAATTATATCAGAGGTATTATTGGGCGTTTTGTTGGCAGTGTTTTTAGCCGGATGCGACGGCAACGGGGGAGGCAACGGGACAACGACAACGACAACGACAACGACCACTGGTCCCTCTGCTCCATCGGCCCCCACAGGTGTCTCTGCCACTGCCGGTAGCGGCCAGGCGACGATAACCTGGAATGCGGTAAGCGGGGCGACATCTTATAACATCTACTGGTCAACGACATCCGGCGTTACAAAGACTAACGGCACAAAGATCTCCAGCGTCACAAGCCCGTATACGCATGCAAGCCTTACGAACGGCACGCCCTACTACTATATCGTCACGGCTGTAAATTCCTCGGGAGAGAGTGTGGCATCGGCCCAGGCATCGGCAACGCCTAAGGCAGCGTTAACAGAGGTCGGTTCATATTCATCCAGTGACGATTTATATGGTGTCTGGGTGGCAGATACAAAGGCAATCATCGGCTTCGAATTCGATAATAATTATGAGTCAGGATTTGAAATCCTGGATATTTCAAATCCCGCAACGCCAATACGTTTGGTGCATAAACCTATGTTTGTTAATTTATATGGAACGTTATATAACGTTGACCCATGCTCCTTTTATGTCGTAGACAATACATTACTTTATATCGCCGCAAACTACGGTCTATTTGTGTCCAATATTCAGAATCCCGCTAACCCCACTGAGCCACAATTGATTTATCGCGATAATTTTACGGGCGTAGCAATCGTGGGTAACCTTGCGTATGCAGTCGGTGGTGCTCCGGGTGGGCTAGCCATAATTGATCTTAATAGTGGAGGCAGAATAAGTTTCTTAAATCTGACTTGTTGTACCAGCAGGATTTACGTAAAAGGAAACTATGCCTATGTTGCGGATGGCCCAGACGGGGGTTTGCAGATAATCGATATTTCTAATCCTTCTTATCCTAGAATTGTCGGGCAATATCTTAATGGCCGGTATACTTATGATGTATGGGTGAAAGGCACTTATGCCTATTTAGCGACAAAGGTCGGTATGCAAATTATCAATGTGACCAATCCGCAAGCTCCTGCTTTCGTGAAAGAAATGGGATCTTGGGGGGAGGCCGTCTCAATATTTATAAGCGGAAATATAGCCTTCATTTCTTCACAGGAACTTAATATGATTGACATCACTGACCCGACGACTCCAACGCTACTGGGTAACTATAGAATTCTTTATGCCGGTAGCCATGTGAGTGGCAACACGACCCATGTCGTGGTTGTTGATAATAACAAGGCGCGCGTGTTCAAATATCTTTAAAATTAAAAAGAAGAAAATGGGTTGGAGAAAACAGGGACAGCGGCCATTTATAAATCTGCCGGCAACGACAACTCATTGAAAAGTAACCTCTTTAAATAACACTCCGAGCTCACATTCTTGACACTCTCCGGAACTTGGCATTAAATTCCTAAAATGATCACGAGAATTCGAAAGGCCGCTCTTGGCCTTTTCCTCTTCGTTGTCCTCTCTCACCTTGGCGGAGGAGCCTCGGTTCCCGGAGAGGAAGGGAAGCTCAGAGTCCTCGTTCTCGAGGGAACGCCTTACCAGATGGGGATGATTCACGGCACGGCTCTCAAACCCGAAATCACGGAACTCATGAAACGGTGGAAAGCGGACCTCGCCGGAACCTATAAAGTGACCGCCGAAGAGTTCATCCGAAAATTCCTGGAACACACGGATTTCCGTCCTGCTATCGATCGGTGGACGCCCGGCCTCCTGGATGAAGTCCGCGGCATCGCCGACGGCGCCGGAGTGGACTTCGAGACGATGTTCGCTTTTCAATTGATCGACGAAAGCTGGGTTATGAACGAAGACCTCGGTCTCGACAAGTGC
>JBGOYP010000076.1:0-8981 GCA_041479785.1 Candidatus Aminicenantia bacterium
CTCTATTACAAGTACACCAAGGTCTCGGCCACGGAAAATGAAATCGACGTCCAGTTGGGCGGACCTGAATACGGCATCGGCCTGAGCTTCGGCTTCAACTTCCTGAACAAGGTCGCGTTCATCATTCAATAGCGGCCGAACGAGGCGCCCTATCCTGAAGATCACGTCCTCCCGGGTGCGGACGGGCCTTATCCTGCTTCTCTTCCTGGTCTTCGTCGGGATGAGGCTGGTCCATCTCTCCGCCGACCCCCCCGATAATTTAAGCATCGAAAGCTGCAGCGAATACGGCGACCCGGGCAACTACGCGTTCAACGCCCGCAATAAGGTCGTCCTCGGGGATTGGAAACTCGACGAGCTCGGCGCGGCGCCGTTTGCGCCCATCCCCCATGCGATAACCTATTTGTCCTTCCGTTTCTTCGGCGTCGGGATTCTTCAAATGAACCTGGTCCCGCTGTTCTTCGCGGTCCTCCTCTGGCTGGTGTTGATGCGCTTCGCCGCGGACTTCTTCCCGGAGGCGAGTCTTCTATTTTTCATCATGCTCGCCCTCAACTATCCTTTCGGCGCCTTCGCCCGGATCAACGACCAGGTCATGCCGATGACCCTTTTTGTCATGGCCGGCCTATGGTTCTTCCTGAAAGCCTGGGATAAGCCGTTCCGCTTCTTCCCAGCGGCGATCCTATTCGGACTCGCCGTCCTGTCCAAAGGCAAAATCATTTATTTCCACCTCGCCGTTCTCCCGCCCGCCTTCCTCTGGATCTTGGCCGAACGCGGCGAACTGAGGGCCTTCAAGCTGAACGCGCGCCGGCTCGCCTGGTTTTTCGCGGGCGCGATCCTGGTCTTCATCCCCTGGCTGATCGGTATTTATCTCCGGTATCCCACGGTTTTCAGGAACATGGGGACCGATAACGCCAAATCCATGCTGCCGGGGAACCTGGGCCAGCTGTTCAGCTTCTGGGCGCAGAAGCCCGCCTTCTCCTTCTTCCCGACGAACCGGCCGTTGACCTACATCCTCTTTTTTTACGTCCTCGCGCTTCTTCTCGTCCTCTGCGGAAAAGCGGTCCGCGTGCGGCTTTCGTCCCTCGAAGTTTTTTGCGTGGTCTGGACGGTCGCCGGGCTGGCGATCCATTCTTCCATCGGCTACCGCCCGATCCGGCATTACATCGAATTCACGATCCCGATCATGATCCTTGTCAGCCTGTTCCTCGGCCGCCTCCTCGCGGGGTTTCGCCTCGAGATCGGCCTGAGGCGGCGGGCCGCGTTCGCCGTCGGGCTCTTCTTTCTCATTTATGCCGCGGCGACATCGTTCGCCCAGAAGTACGTTCCCGTCATCGACGTCGAGAATCGCAAGGGCGGGGTCATGTTGAAAACGTTGTTGGCGGCGGTCGCGGTCTCCGTTATTCTTTACGTTCTTTTCGACCGCCTCCTCGCCGGACGGTCGATCGCCATCCCTAAAAAAGCCGCCGCGGCTGGCCTTCTTTTGGTCGGCCTTTTCTATGCCTATCAGAACGTTGACTCCTATCTTGCCTGGGCGCTTAAACCGACGTTCAACTTGAAAACGATCGGCCGGGACCTCGGCCGGGCCTTTCCCGACGGTTCCTTTTCAGGACTTCTCATTCCGAGCCTTTCGCTCGAAAATCGCAATCCCGCTCACACGTCGTTTCGGGACTATGCGAATTTTGATTCGGGTTACTTGAAACGGGTCGGCGTCACACATGTCTTCGCCGGGAGCTTCAACGACGAGCCCCAGTATTATGCCGACACCTTTCCCGAGGAAATGGCCCGGGCCCGGCTTCTCGTCCGGTACAGGATCTGGCGGAGCTGGTTTTTCTTGTTCGATATCCTGGAAAACCAGCCCCCGGCCCCGCCGGCTTCGGTCCATGAGGCCGAAACCTTGGTCCGCGAAACCGGACTTCCCCTCTTCGACCCGTCGGCCTCGAGCGGTTTTGCGGTCCGGGTCGAGAGCGGATCGCCTGCCCTGATCGGCGTGGAGGAGGTCCAAAGCCCGGCTCCGGCTACGACGTTCCGCGGGAAGATCGTCCTGAAACCCCTCTCGTCCGGACCCGAACGTCCGATGATATCGGTCCGGATCGCTCGCGGAAACCTCGTTCCCTTTGAACGGAGATTTATCCTGCCGGATGCGTCGCCGGGCGGCGGCTATCTGGAATTCCCTTTTTCGGGCTCGTTTGGAAGCGACGGCCCGTATTTCCTCGAGATCCGCGCTTTGGGCCGCGGCGTCTTTTCGTTCGACAAGGTCGAGCTCGTCTATTGAGCCCGGCCCGCCGCGGCACGGCCTAGACCTTCAATATTTTCTTCGCCACCGTGAACGTGTGGTAAGCTTCGGGAACGGACCCGATGCCGACGACGACGCCGTCGACCTTTTTATCGAGAAGGTAGGGGAACGCCTCCTCGGGCGTCAGCCGTCCGCCCGCCAGGACCTTTTTGGCCAGGATCTGGTACCCCGACTCCCGGACGAGCTGTTCGCACTCTTCTTTGGACGGCTTCATCATGAAGCCTTTTGAGTTGAGGGCGGTCATGATCGGGATTTTGATCTTCCATTCCATGAGCTGGGGCAGGAGTACGCCGAAATTGTGCGTCGCCAGAAGGGGCTCGATCCCGAAGCTGTCGCGGATGACCTCCTGGAAAATGGCCAGGATGTCGGGGTTATGCGACGTCAGCGCCATGTCCGTGAGCTGGCCGTGGAGGATGACGCCTCCCAGGTTGAGCTTTTCGAAGCTCGCCATCTCGAAATGGAGAAGCTCGAGCAGGAGGTCCATGACGTCCTTGGTCAGGACGCTTTTAATCTTGGTCAAGGCGCGCAGGCCGAACTTGAACTTCTGGTACATGCTGAAGCCCTTCGCTTTGGAGAGGACGGCCCCGAGGATGCCTTTTTCCGAAGCCTCCATCGCGTATTCGTAAGCGTTGGGGATGACAGGATAAACCTTGAGCTCTTTGATTTTGGGAAACTTGGCGAGGGCGCCCATGACGTTGGCCGTGTTCGAGCAGGTCAGGCCGCGGACGCCCACGTTATAAGCGGCTTCAATGACGGCCAGGACGTTGTCCTCCTTGGCGAAGTATTCCAGGTAGTGGGCGGATTGGGAGCGGGCGATGTAGCTGACGCCTTCGAAGGCATTTGCGCCGAGAATGAGTTTTTCGAGTTGAACGGTCATGCGAGGTCTCCTGTCGCGACGAGGATTTTCCGTTCGGCCGAACGATAGATCGCCTCGACCATGCGCTGGACCTCAAGGCCGTCGGCCCACGTCACGGCCGGCCGGCCGCGGTCGAGGCAGCGTTCGATGAAATCCTGGTCCTCCTCATACAGGCCTTCGGCGC
Organism: Candidatus Aminicenantia bacterium; assembly: GCA_041479785.1. Taxonomy (GTDB): domain Bacteria; phylum Acidobacteriota; class Aminicenantia; order Aminicenantales; family UBA4085; genus JBGOYP01. The sequence goes on from JBGOYP010000076.1 coordinate 3,331, forward strand.
CGATCTCAAAGCGGGATTTCGACCCCAGGTCGATTTTGTGGATCGTCGTCCATTCCTTCGGATATCCCCTGTGGGCCTTGTAGAGATACAGCTTGATGTAATCGTTCGTGATTTCGATCGTCCCGTTGTCGCCCTCGACGTGGATCTCCGTAAACGGCAGCCGGTAGCCGGGCACGCTCCACGAGACGTCGAGCGTCCCCTGCAGGTCGTTTGGGAATTCGAGGAGTGCCGTCGCCGCGTCCTCGACGTCGGAATAAATACGCCGGGTCCGGGCGAAGACGCTCCGGGCCGGGCCGAAAAACCAATATAAAATGTAAAGGAGGTGCGAGGCGATATTGATCACGGCGCCGCCGCCGGATTTCTCGGCGTCGTAGTACCACCCTTTCTTTTTCGAAAAGACTTCGCTCGTGTAAACCGCGGACCGGACCCGGGCCAGGGGTCCGACGAGACCCTCATCGATAAGGCGTTTGGCCGTTTTGAACAGGTTCATATGGGCGAAGAGGTACCCCGTGGCGTTGACCATCGGCCGCGCCGCGGCAAGGCCGGCCATCGTCTTGGCGTCGGCCAGGGTGTGGGCCAGCGGCTTCTCGATGAAGATATCCGTGCCGCGGGCGAGACACGCCCGGACCACGGATAGGTTGGCAAAAGCCGGCGTGCAGATGACCACCGCGTCCGGCCCGACCTCGGCCAGCATCTTGTCCGTATCGGAATAGAACGGGGCTTTCAACCCGGCCTGCTCGATATACTTGGCGAGCTGCTTGTTGACGTCCGCCATCGCGACGAGCTCGGCCTGGGGGACCATGTTCACCACGGCGGTGTTGAGGATTCCCAGCTTGCCGAGGCCGATGACCGCAACCCGGACTTTTTTTGCGTCGTTCACGTTTTTTTCTCCTTCGGATTGGGGCGCGGGGCGTAACCGTCGCTTGTCATTCGCCCCTGTAATAGAGAGGCACGCACCAGTGGTTCCGGGCGACCCAGTCCGTGTTCGGCAGATGCTCCTCGCGGCGCATGAGCTGGTGGCACGGCTGGTCATAGACCTTGCCCGTCGATTTCTCGATCGGGTCGAAGACGATGTATTTGTAATATCCCGAAATCATCCCCGCCGGGACTTTCACCCGGTTCGGGAACTTGGGGTCCAGATGTTTCTCGGCGTAGGCTTTCTTCCAGGCCACGATGTCGGGCAGGCGGTCCACCTGGACGGCGCCCAGGGCGGCGACGAACTCGTTGATGCGGTGGTTAAGGCCGGCGACCGTATAATCGGGCTTGCCGTAGTTGCGGGCCCGTTTCGCGTAGTCCAGGAGGCCCGGGTCGCGCGTGACAAGCATCCCGCCTTCGCCCATGGTTATGGTTTTGGTCGCGTAGAAGGAATATACGCCGGCGTCGCCCCAGTCTCCGGGCTTGCGGCCGTTCCAGGACGCACCGTGGGCGTGGGCGCAGTCCTCGAGGAGGACGATCCCGCGCTCCTTGCAGAAGCGGGCGATCTCGTCGATTTCAAAAGCCAGGTGACCTCCGATATGGACAACCCAGACCGCGGCCGGCTTGAACCTCTCGGCCTTGTGCTTCAGGTCCTGGAACGAAAGGCACAGGTCCTCCCGGTTGCAGTCCACGAACTCGAGGCGCGCGCCCGCCTTGACAACGCTCAAGGGCGTGGCCATGAACGTGTTCGAAGGGCAGAGCACGGTCTTGCCGCGGACCCCGAAATATTCCAGCGCCGTCAGGGCCGCGCCGCTCCAGTTCGCGAACGACAGCGACGGCATCCCGTTCCAGGCGGCCCACTTGTCTTCGAACAGCGTCGTGAATTTACCCTCGGTCCATTGCTGCGTGGCGAAGATCTCGTCCCAATAAGCATGGACCCGCGCTTTGTCCTCGGGATCGAATCCGATCGTAAATCTCATGTGGCCTTCTCTCTTATGAACCTTGCGCCGCCCCGAACCGTCCCGATTATTTGGCCAGCACCAGAACCCCGATCCCGGCCATGATGAGGAGGGCGGCTACGACCTTCGCCGGCGTTATCGCCTCCTTGAACAGGAGCGAGGCGAAGACCATCGTCGCGACGAAAAGGACCCCCTGGATGATGAGCGTCGTCGGGATGATCTCGGCCTTGCGGATGATGAACATGTAGAGAAGATATCCCGTCGCGCTGCAGAAGAGGGAAAGAAGAATATACTTGGACGTGACGATCCGGGCCGCGACGGCGAAGATCCCGCCCTCGAGGCTGAACCCGACGCCTTTTTTCAGGATCGTCCCGCCGAAGCCGAAGACCAAGCCGCTGGCCACGGCCAGAGCCAGGTACCCGAGACTCGCATAGGTGAATCGCACGTCCTTGTCCTCACTTCAAGATGTTGCGGAAGACCGTCCGGAAGAACAGGACCGGCCAGGCCAGGATATAAACCAGGTCCTTGACCTTGACCCCGGCGCCCGACAGGCCGTAGTTCCCGTAAATGCGCGAGACGTCGTCCGCCCGCTTATAAAACCGGCCCGGGACTTCGATGACCGAGAGTTTCCGCCGGGTCATGATGAAAAGCTCTTCGAGGTCGTTGATCCGGCCGTCGTGGAGCTTGTTGGTCGTCGTGTAGATATCGCTCAGGACCTCCATCGTCCGGCGGCTCCAGCCTTTGAACCCCGAGCTCGAATCCGTGATCTTCGTCCGGAGGCGCGGATAGAAAATCAGGCTGACGCAGAGCGAATACAGCCGTCGCCCGTATTTGTGGATGAACGGGTCGCCGTGCGGAGCGCTGCCGAGCACGCGGGAGGCGATGACATAGTCTTTCTTCCGCTTGACCAAAGCGTCAATGATCACGCTGATGTCCCGGGGTTCGTGCTGGCCGTCGGCGTCGCACAAGACGAGGTTCGCATATCCGCGCGACAGGGCGAACACGCGGGCGGACTGGAGCGCCCGCGCATAACCGTAATTGCGGTCATGCCGGAGAACGAAGGCCCCCTTAGCCGCGGCGAGTTCGGCCGTCCCGTCCGTGCTCCCGTCGTCGATGATCAGGACGTCCCGGTTCGGAAAATGCGCCCGGATCGCGTCCAGAACCGGACCGAGCTTACGTTCCTCGTCCTTGGCAGGGAGAGCGATCAGGACGGCGTTATCCATGTCGAAGTTAACTCATTGAAAGCGTATAATATAAAACCAGCATGGGTAAAAGTCAATGAACGGCGGCGCCCGGTCCCGGAGATTGACGTGACACCGACGAAAAAGAGCCGCCGTCATGCCATGGGCCAGCATTTCCTGGCCAGTCACGGCGTCCTGGAGAAAATCGTCCGGGTCCTCGACCCCGAGCCGACCGACCGTATCCTCGAAATCGGGGCCGGACGCGGCGAGTTGACGTTCCCCCTGGCCGGAAAGGCGGGCCGCGTCGTGGCGGTCGAAAAGGACGAGCGCCTCGCCGGAATTTTGAAAGGGCGGGCGCCCGCGAACGTCGAGGTCGTCGTCGCGGACGTTTTGAGCCTCGACTTACGGACGCTCGCGGAAGACAGGCCGGGGCGGCGCGCGCAGGCGGTCAAAGTCGTCGGGAACCTGCCCTACGCGATCTCCTCGCCTCTTCTTTTCAAGCTTATTGAAGAACGGGCGGCGTTCGACCGGGCGGTCTTTCTCGTTCAACGGGAGGTCGCGAACCGGGCGTGCGCGAAGCCCGGTTCGAGGGATTATGCCCCGGTGTCCATTCTCCTCGACCTCTATTTTACCGCCGCCGTTCGCTTCGCCGTCCATCCCGGTTCGTTTGTCCCGCCGCCCAAGGTCGAATCCGCCGTGATTTCTCTTGACGCGAGGCCGCGTCCCCGGTATGCGGTCGCGGACGAACAGGCTTTCGTTCGCTTCCTGCACGACGCTTTCCGCCGGAGGCGGAAAACTCTATTCAACAACATGACCGCGGCGGGTCGGGAGGGCGGCCGGGTCGAAAAGGTCTTTGACGAACTCGGACTTGAGCGGACGGCCCGGCCCGAGCAGACGGACGCCGGCCGATTCGTCGCGCTGTTCGACGCGCTGCGCGGCGCCGAGGATTCTTGACACACGCCCCGCGGCATGGACTAAGATGAGAACGACCATGGTCGACAAACCCCGGGACGGTAAGCCCGCGTCCGGCCGCGTTCTTGAGCGGGCGCGGCGGATGATGAAGGGCGCGGTCCTTTCCGGCCGCCCCGACCCCGGCGGCCTGCTGGCCCTGGTCCGGGCGGTGTTTCCCGGCGAAGACGTCGGCGACCCCCGCTTCCTGTCCTGGCTCTACGACCTGAATCCGCGCGGTCCCGCCGTAGAGTTCATGGCCAAGTCCGGGGATTTAGTCAAAGGGCACATCGCCGTTCTTCCCCAGCGCTACAAGGTCGGTCAAGACGAGGTCTCGGGAGGGGTCGTCGTGAACGCCATCACGCATCCAAACTTCCGGGGCCGCGGGATCTTCATGGTCCTTCATGAAGAACTTTTTCAATCGCCCTCCGCCAAAGGCATCACCTTCTCGTTCGGTTTCGCCAACCTGAATTCGGAAAAAGGGTGCTTCCGTCATCTCGGCTATCAAGAGCTCGGCCGTCTTCCCTTCTGGATTCTTCCTTTCAACCTGCCCCGCATCCTTGCCGCGCAGCCGTCGCGAAAAGGCGCGGCCTGGCGGGCGGCCGCCCATGCGGCCCAACCGTTACTGAGCCTTTGGAGCGCGGCCCGCCGGCCGCGGGGCCCGGCCTCGATCGCCATCGAAAATGTCGCGGAATTCGGTCCGGAATTCGACGACCTCTGGCCCGCGGCCTCGGCTAGCGGGGAGAATATCCTCGTCCGCGACCGGGCGTTTCTGGACTGGAGGTTCATCCGCTCGCCGACGCGGCGGTACGACGTTTTCGCGGCCCGTAAAAACGGCCGGCTGGTCGGTTACCTGGTCGGACGCACGACCGTCATCGAAGGTCTCACGTGGGGCATGGTCATGGACCTCATATCGGAAGACACGCCGGACGGCCGGGCCGCCATGTCCCGGCTCGTCTCGACATACCATCGGCACATCGCGCGCGAAGGCGCCGATGTCGCCGCTTGCCTGATGTTTAAGCACGCTCCCGCCGCGCGCGGGCTGCGCCGGAACGGTTACATCGTTTGCCCGACGGCGCTCCTGCCGCGTGAATTTCCGGCCCTCCTCCGCTGGTACGGGCCGGGCTCCCCTCCGGCGCGCTTTTTCGACCCGAAATCCTGGTTCCTCACCCTCGCCGACAACGACGCGTTGTGATTTTTTAAAGCGGCGCATGCGAATTTTTTCTGGGGCGAATCTCCGACGATCCCAGTGTTGGCCGCGGTCGATCAAATTGACAGAGTGAAAAATCAGGGCTAGAATGTCTGTTTAAAAAATTCGAGGAGACTCCAGATGCGGAAAAGATTGATTATTTTTATAGTGGCGGCCTCGGCCGCAGTTCTTCTTTTAACCGGCGCGACGAGCGCCCCGACTCCGCAGGAGGTCAAGGCGGCGCCGGCCGCCGCCGTCATCGTCGGCCCCCCTTCGGGGTGGACGGCCCCGGTCAACATCTCCAGCCTGTCGGGCGACAGTGAGCTTCCGACGCTCGCCGTGGACGACAACGGTAAAGCCTATGTCTGCTGGGAGGAATGGTACGGCGGCGTGGGGGACCCCCGGTCCATGTTGTTCAATACGAATTACTCCGGTTCCTGGGGGCAGCCGCTGGGGAGA
>JBGOYP010000077.1:0-8861 GCA_041479785.1 Candidatus Aminicenantia bacterium
GAATATTTCGAGATGCACGACGATACGATCAAGCCCGGCCAGCGCGTCGTGATCATCGATGATTTGATCGCCACGGGGTCATCCTCGATCGCGGCCATCGACCTCGTCGGTCTTTTAAGGGGGAACGCCCTTGGCTTCGGCGCGGCGATCGAACTGGCTTTTCTCGATGGCGTTCCAAACATCCGGAAGGCTCATCCCGAGGTCGACGTCTTCACCCTCATCCGGTATGAATAAGGGAACGGAGAAACCGGCATGCGAATACGTTCTTGGGTCTCGATGCCATCAGCCGTTGCTCTAGCTTTGATCGTCTTGATCACGGCGAGTTGCGTTCCGGCCGTTATTGGTCTTGGCCTGACGCTTGGCCTGTCCGAAAGGAGGTGGGTCGAGACAACATTGAAATCCATGACGGTCGAAGAAAAAGCCGGGCAGATGATCGCCTGCCGTTATGCCGGGAATTTTTTCCCCGCCGACAGTGATAGTCTCGCTGACCTTAAATCCCTTGTCGTTCAGCAGAAGGTCGGCGCGCTCATTATATTCGGCGGAAATGCCTACGAGACCGCCCATCTCAACAACGACCTCCAGAGACTCGCGACCGTTCCGCTGCTGATCGCTTCGGACTTCGAGCGCGGCGTGGGAACCCAGATTACGGGTTCGACGCTGTTTCCGGCGATCATGGGCCTCGGTGCCGCGAACGACGAAAAGCTGGCGTACATGATGGGAAAGGTCACGGCCTTGGAAGGGCGGGCCCTCGGCGTCCATATGACGTTCGCTCCCGTCGTGGACGTCAACATCAATCCCGACAATCCGATCATCAATACGCGGGCCATCGGCGAAGACCCGGAGATGGTCGGCCGGCTGGCCGCGGCCTTCATCCGCGGCTGCCAGGAGAACGGCATGCTCGCCACGGCCAAGCATTTTCCCGGCCACGGCGACACTGACCAGGATTCGCATAGCGTTCTCCCGACGATCAAAGCCGACCGCGAGCGGCTCGAGAAAATCGAGCTCGCGCCTTATCGGAAAGCGATCGAGGCGGGCGTCAAGGCGGTCATGGTCGCGCATCTTGAAGTTCCCGCGTTGGACTCGACATCGGGTCTACCCAGCTCACTGTCTCCGGCGATCGTGACGGATCTCCTTCGCCGGCGGATGGGCTTCAAAGGCTTGATCGTGACCGACGCCATGGAGATGGGCGGCGTGACGAACCTTTTTTCCAACACCGAATCCGCTTTGAAAGCGCTCCTTGCCGGCGTGGACATGGTCCTCCTTCCGCTCGAGCCGGCCAAGGTCGTCCCGTTTCTCGTTGACGCCGCTAAATCCGGCCGCCTTCCGCAGGCGCGCATCGAGGAATCCGTCCGGAGGATCCTCGAAGCCAAAGCCAGCCTCAAGCTACACCTGTCTAAACAGGTCGATATTTCGTCGCTTCCAATGAAAATCGGCACGAAAGATCATCTGGCTGAGGCGCGCCGAGCATTCGAGGGAGCCGCGACTCTGGTCAAGAACGAAGGCGGCGTGCTGCCGGTCGCGGCGCCGGGAAAGAAAATCGCTGTCCTTTCTTTAAGCAGTGACCCGGGCGATTTCTATGCCGGCCGCCCCTTTGCCGATGCCGTCCGGAAGCGCGCCGAGGATACGAAAATCTTCTATGCCGATGCCGATACGGGAATCGAACGTCTCGAGACAGCGTTCGCCGGGACGATGGACGCGGACGTGGTGCTTTGCGCGGTCTTTTCGGGCTTGCGCGCCTGGAAGGGGAGCGTGGGGTTAGATCCCAGGCACATTGACCTGATCAACAATCTGACGGGAACGGGAAAGCCCGTGGTCGTCGTGAATTTTGGGAGTCCATATCTGCTCAGGAGTTTTCCCGATATCGCCGCGTACCTGTGCCTGTTCCGTAATACGGTGCAAGCTCAGGAGACCGCGGCGTGCGCCGTATTTGGTGAAATGGACGTAACGGGAAAGCTTCCGGTCTCCATACCCGGAATTTATCCGATCGGGCAGGGCATCGAAATCAAGAAAAAATAAGGAAACAGGTATTGTGTCTCCTATAATGCGACATCGACGAACGTCGGATGGAGAATCGCGACGAGGTCGGAGGGACGGAGTTCGGCAAGCATCCCGCGTTTTCCCGCATTGATATAGAGGAGGGGTAGGTCGGCGATCGTCCGTTCCATGAACACGCGAAGGGATTTCCGCGTCCCAAAAGGCGATATCCCCCCGATCATATATCCTGTATGTTTGTTGGCCGTTTCGGGAGAACAGGGTTGAACGGTTTTGACCCCCAATAGACGGGCCAGGTTTTTCGTCGAGACTTCTTTATCGCCATGCATGAGAACGAGGAGCGGCTCCCTCGTATCCGTCTCGAAGACAAGCGTTTTAATCACGGCATGTTCGGCGACTTGGAGCTCTCGGGCGGCGACGCCTGTCCCGCCACGTTCTTCATAATTATAGGAGTGGATCGTGAACGAGAGGCCTCCGTCTTTCAGCTGCCGGATCGCCTGAGTCATGGGGTATTTCGTCTCGATCATGGCCGTTTCATCATTATACTAAAGTGAACGTCATAATTCTAAGTTGACCGCAGCCTTCCATCTGTGATATTCACTTAACTTCGCGATAAACGATGGATCTGAGCCCTGTTTTTTACCCGGCTACGTCTTATTTTCCGTTTTTCATATTTATCAAGGAGGAGGACTAATGCGCTTATCTAGAATTAAGGTTTTGGTCTTTTTGCTGCTGGTTTTGGCTCCTTTTCTCGGGCTGACCAACGCGTTCGGCCAGGCCCTGCCTGAGGATTTCTTAAAAACCATCACGTATCGGGACATCGGACCGACCGCCCAGGGCGTCCGGTTCACGGATTTCGCTGTCCCGCTTCAGCTCCCGTACACATTCTACGCCTCGACAAGCTCCGGCGGCCTCTTGAAATCCGTGAACAACGGCCTGTCGTTCGAGTACCTCTTCGATTTCCAGAATGTGATTTCGATCGGCGACATCGCGGTCGCCCCGTCCAACCCCAACATCATCTATCTCGGCTCGGGCGAAGCCAATTCGTCCCGAAGCACGTACTGGGGCGACGGCGTCTATAAGTCCACCGACGGCGGAAAGACGTGGAAAAACATGGGACTCCCCGAGTCCCACCATATCGGCCGGATCGTCGTCCACCCGACGAATCCCGACATCGTCTATGTCGCGGCCCTAGGCCATCTCTATTCCGACAACCCGGACCGCGGCCTTTATATGACACGGGACGGCGGAAAAACCTGGACAAAAGCCCTGGCCGTCAAGGTCGGCGAACGGGCGATCGGCGCCGCCGATGTCGTGATCGACCCCAAAAATCCGAACATCATATATGCCTCGACCTATGACAAACTCCGAAAGCCGTGGACCTATATGATCGGCGGCCCCGGCAGCGGCATCCATAAATCCACGGACGCCGGCAAGACCTGGAAGAAGCTCGGCGGCGGCCTGCCGGGCGGGATGCTCGGCCGGATCGGCTTGACGATCTATCCCAAGGCCTCGAACATCCTTTACACCGTCATCGAGAACTGCAATAAGCCGGGAATGTCGGACGACGTCCGCTGGAAAGAAATCCTCGACGGAAAATCGAGCGGCGGCATGATCGACGGCCAGGTCTATCGTACGGACGACGCCGGCGCGACCTGGAAGAAGGTCAGCCCCGAAAAACAAAGCATCGGCTCCGGCCCCGGATATTACTATTGCGATATTATCGTCGACCCGAACGACGACAAGCACGTGTACGCGCTTTCGGTCGGTGTCCAGGAATCCAAGGACGGCGGGAAGACCTGGGCCGCCCCGTTCCGCTTCGGCGGCGACAACCATGCCCTTTGGATCGACCCGGCCAATCCGAACCACATGCTCCTGGGCTATGACCACGGTATGGGCGTGACATTCGACGGCGGCAAGGTCTGGTATCATCCGGATAATCTGCCGATGGCCCAGTTCTATGCCGCGGACTATGACATGTCCTATCCCTACCGCGTCGCGGGCGGGCTTCAGGACAACGGCTCGGTCATGGGCCCGAGCACCAAGAAGGGCGGCGCCGCGATCCGGCTCGAAGACTGGCAGTCGGTCGGCGGCGGCGACGGCATGTACAATGTCTTCGACCGCAAGACCAATCGATTTCTCTACAACGAAAGCCAGTTCGGGTCGATCCAGAGGACCGACCTCGTCACTGGCGAATCCAAGTCGATCGCCTACCGCAAGCAGGGGATCCGCTGGAATTGGTGCGCCCCGATCCTGGTTTCGGCCCACAACAGCGATACCATTTATCATTGCGCGAACATCGTTCTGAAATCGACGAGCCGCGGCGAAACCTGGACCGAGATCAGCCCCGACCTGTCGACGAACGACAAGGCCAGGCTTCCGAACGGCACGGGCGGGGACGGGAACATCCAATATTGCACGATCTCGACGTTCGACGAATCACCGCTCATCGCCGGACTGCTCTGGGTCGGAACGGACGACGGCAATGTCTGGGTAACGCGCGACGATGGCCGGAATTGGACGAAGCTCAACGATAAGATCCCGCAGAATCCCGGCTATTGGGTGAGCCGCGTCGCGGCATCGAATTTTGACCCCGGCACGGCGTACGTGACGTTTACGGGTCTCAGGAACGACGACTTCCGGCCGTTCGTATACAAGACGACCGACTACGGCCAGACCTGGGTCTCGATCGCGGGCAACCTCCCCAAAGAAGCCATTAACGTCATTCGCGAAGGCGCCAAGAATCCGAACCTTCTCTTTGTCGGGACGGACCTGGCCGTGTATGTTTCGGTCGATAGCGGCAAAGCCTGGACGAAAATGAAGTCGAATATGCCGACCCAGGCCGTCCACGACCTCAAAGTCCATCCGCGCGAAGGCGACTTGATCGTCGTGACGCACGGGCGCGGCATCTTCATCGCCAATGTATCTCCGCTTGAAGAACTGTCGCCGGACGTCCTTGCGAAGAGCGTGTATCTTTTCACACCCAAGCCAAGGATGCTTGGCCGCGAGTCCGACCGTCACGAAACGGCGACGCTCAATTACAGCGGCAAGAGCGAACCGAACGCGGTCGCGATCAACTATTACCTGAAGGCCGCGACGGCGGGCGAAGTCAAGGTCCAGGTCTTCAAGGGGGCAATGCTCGTCAACGAGATCAAAGGAACGGGGAACGCCGGTCTGAACCAGGTCCTTTGGGACATGACGATTCGCCGGGCCCTGACGGACGAGGAAAAGAAAACGGCGCAGGCGAGGGCCAGCCGTTTTGCGGGCGCCGGAGCTGATTTCGCCGGTCTGGGCGGCGATTTTGCGGCCCAAATGAGGCGGCAGATGGACCCGAATTTCGCTTTCAGCCAAGCGGGTGAAGGCGATTACAGGGTTGTTCTCGTCGTTGAAGGGCAGCAACTCACGGGCTGGGCAAAACTCTTCCAGGATCTCTCGAAATAGATTCTAATGACATCGGCGGTAAGCCGGTCACGGTTTGTCGCCGGCTTATTTCTCGCAAACGAAGGGCGGCTTTCGGGCTGCCCTTTTTTATTCTCGTCAAGAATCTTTACACACGCGGAGTCTTTGAGCCCGTGTTTCTCGGGAAGTCCTAGACGCCGAATTGGCACGACGCTTGCTTCGGATATTGACGTGCGACCGATGATTCCGAGGGAGGGGATGGAATCATGCTCGAGTTGAGGGATGTCACCAAGACGTACAACGTTTTTCCGGCCGTGAATCGCGTCAGCTTCACGGTCATGCCGGGCGAGGTCCTCGGATACCTCGGCCCGAACGGCGCCGGGAAAACGACCACGATCAAAATGCTCGCGGGCTTGTTGACGCCGACGGCGGGCGAGATTCTCCTCGACGGCCGATCCATCAAAGACGACCTCTACGAATACAAGAAAAAGCTGGGATACGTTCCCGAACAATCCGACATCTATCCCCACCTCAGCGGTTTTGATTACTTGCAGATGGTCGGTCGGTTGCGCCATATACCCCGGGTTGTTCTTCGCGACAAAATCACGGAGTTTCTCAGGCTATTCGATCTGAAAGAGGACATGGACGCGCCCATCAGCGCCTATTCCAAGGGAATGCGGCAGAAGATCCTGATCTCGGCGGCGCTTCTTCACGATCCCCAGGTCCTTCTTCTCGACGAGCCGCTCTCCGGCCTCGATGTGACGACGGGCATGATCGTCCGCGACATGATGAAGCGCTTGGCCGCGGATGGGAAGATCGTCATCTATTCCTCTCACATCCTCGAAGTCACGGAAAAAGTCTGTTCGCGGGTCGTCATCCTCCACCAAGGCCGAGTGGTCGCCAATGATTCGGTCGAGAACCTGCGGCATCTCATGAATTTGCCGACGCTGGTCGAGATCTTCAACCAACTCGTCGTCCATGAGGATACCGACGCGGTTGCGCGGAGCCTTGTCGCTGCTATGAAAACGGGCGCGGAGGGGCGGCGTGAGTGAACCGGAACTCAGAGGGCCGATTTACGAGGTCGTTTACGAAATCATGACCCGGGCGTTGGCCCCGTTCCGCTCCAGGACTAAGGCTTGCCGCGAGAACTTCCGGGTCCGGCCGGGAGTCGTCCTGACCCGCCATTTTTTCAACCGCTTGTTCCAAAACGACGTCTTTCCGTTTGAAGAGCAGATGAAGGAAAAGCTCTATGTCCTGCTGGCCATGGTCGCCGCCTTGAGCTGGGCCCTGGCGAACTCGCTTTTTTCAAAATACATGTTCGCCGAAGACCTGGGCGAATCGTGGCTCGAGAAATGCCACTTCCTCATATTCTTTATGCTCTTTCTCGCGCTCGCGACCGTCCTCGAATGGGACGTTCTTTTCCTCGACCGGCGGGATTACTTAAACCTCATGCCGCTGCCGGTGCGCTTACGAACGATCTTCCTCGCGAAATTCGCTTCGTTTTTTATCTTCGTCCTGTTTCTTTCGGCCGCGGTCAACAGCTTGTCTCTCATGGCCCCGGCTTTTTTTTTGGTAAAATGGATCTCCAATTCGCTCGGCGCGCTTGGGATCTACTTCCTCGCCCAAATCGTCGCCGTCACAGCCTCGTTCGTGTTTATATTCTTTCTATTCGTTTTCGTCGTATCCGTCCTGCTCCTCGTCCTCGGCCCGAGAGTTTTCAAAACGTTATCGCTTGTCGTCCGCTTCGTCATCCTGGCCGGCTGCGTATTTTTTTTGATGATGTTTCTGGGCGGGACGGCCGGTTCCTTCTTCGAGAAGATCGCCGAGTTGAAGAGCCGGAACGATCCGGCGCTTCTCGCTTTCCCGCCGATCTGGTTCACGGGCGTCTATGAAGTCCTCATCGGGCGCGGAAATCCGTTTTATCGAACGGCCGCGCTTTACGGTTTGGGCGCCATCCTCGCCTTGGTCGTCGGGTCTTTTTCGGCGATGGCCTTGGGCTATCGAAAACACATGAGCCGGACCCTGGAAGTCCGGGTCAAGTTCGTTGTCCTGCAAAAAATCTGGCGATTCCTGGCGGAGGGATTTGACGCCGTCTTTTTGCGAAATCCCGTCGAACGGGCCGTGTTTCATTTCTTCGGAAAGACGGTGGCGAACAGCAACCTCCACAAGGTTCGGCTCGCCGGCACCATGGCTTTCGGCCTCGGCTTCATCTTTATTTTATTCGGCGCTCAACGGAACGTGCTGAATAACCTAACGACTGCGAATCTAAACCTGCTCGGCGCACCCCTGGTCCTTTCGTTCTTCCTGCTCGTCGGCCTGCGTTCGCTTGTCAACGTCCCGATCGCCGCCGAAGCGAACTGGGTCTTTGAGTTGACGGAAGGGAAGGGCCGAAAGCATTATTTCATCGGCCTGAAAAAAGCGATTTTCTTTTATACCATCGTCCCGGTCTTTGTCCTGCTCACGGTGTTTTATTCCTCCATCTGGGGGCCGGGACCGGCCGTCCTTCATGGCCTATATGGATTGACATTTGCCTTGTTCCTCCGGGAAATCCTCTTTTGGAGATACGCGAAAATCCCGTTCGCCTGCCTCGTGGTTCCCGGGAAATCTAAACTCCACTTGTTTTGGCTCTTTTACGTGATGGGCTTTATCTTTTCCGTTTCGGGCTTCAGCGCTCTCGAGAAAAGCGTGTTCAGAATCCCCGGCGGATTCGTCAATTTCTTCGTCATCAGCTGGGGAATTCTCTTCATCGTGACGTTAATCGAGCGGCGATGGATTCTTACTAAGCTCACGATCGTCTACGAGGAAGAACCCGAACCGGTCTTGATCTCGCTCAGCTAGCGGTCGGGGTCAGGTCTAGGTCTGACCTCGGCGAGGAGGAAACATGGTTCAAATAAAAAAAATGAGCGTTTTTGTGTTTTTATCCATCCTATGGCTAGGTTCCACTTCGCTCGGACCGATTGCCGCTCAATCCGTCAAGTCCATGACTTTTCGGGAGGATCTGTCCATCGGCGTCCGCGAAGGTGATGAGAATTACATGTTCGGCAATACGATCTATGTCAATGCCGATCGAGAGGGCAATATTTATGTGACCGATTGGGACCGGAAACACATCCGGAAGTTCGACTCTCAAGGAAAATATCTGTTCACCATCGGGAAAAAGGGCCAGGGCCCCGGCGAGTTCGCCAATATTTCCGTCGCCAGGTTTGATAGATCAGGAAACATTTATGTCCTAGACGTTTCTGGCCGGAAGATCGTCACCTTTAACTCTGCGGGGACGTTCTTGAATCAGCGCCTCTTCGCGGACCGGTTTTCCGACCTTCAATTCACTCCGGGCGTGACCTGTCTCGGCATCCAGTCCAAGGTATCTGAAATTTCCGGGATTCCGCAAATAAAAGAAATTTATGGAATATTCGACAATCAGTTCAAGCCGATTGTCGAATTTTATTCTGCAACGATCTCACCTCCTCCTC
>JBGOYP010000078.1:0-8762 GCA_041479785.1 Candidatus Aminicenantia bacterium
AAGAGGTTCGTGCCGGTCCTCTTTGAGATCGATGAGCTAGGGAACCGGGTCCAGCGTATCTTGATGCCGGTTTTTCCATAATGACCGCCTGGGTCGGTCAAAAATAGATCTTGAGGCCGGCCGAGACCGTGATCCCGGACAGGCGGATGTCGGCTTTCCGGGCGTTGGAGATGAACTCGCCCGTCGGTCCGTTATTGTCGAAAAAGTCCAGGAGAGAATATTTGCCGGCCGGGGCGTAATCATAAGACCAGACGAAGTACTCGGCGCTGCTGCCGTTGATCGTGCCGGTCGCGGACGTTCCCAGGGCCGCCCAGTTGCCCATGAGGTTCGTGGCCTTGCCGTACCGGTAGCCGCCGTCGACGATCAGAGCCACGCCGCTCATGATCTCATAGCTCAAGCCAAATCCCGACTGGAATCCGAACGCCGTCTGGCTGGCGGTGTAGGTGATGGTCTGGCTGACCGCGTTGACGGACATCGTCGACGGGTTCTCGAAGGTGAATTGGACGACCTGGAAGAGGGGACCGGCGAAAAGATCGAGGTTGGCTTTTGGCGCAAGCTGCGCGATATAGTGGAGATTCACGAACAGGGGGATGACCGAGAGCGTGGGTTTGAACGTGGAACTGGAATCGAACGGCGTATCCGCCAGCACGCCTTGGCTTGTCACGGTGCTTTCGTTCCCCAGGCGATAATAGCCGCCGCCGAAGCCGACGGCCCAATGGGATCTCGTATGGACGATGATCTCGCCTGAAAGATTCAAGCCACTGGTGAGCTCCTTATAGGCGCCCGACATCGTCGTCGTATCCCGGATATATTGGTTCTGGCCGGCGACGCCTTTGTTATAATCGTCCCCGTTGATCCAGGTCAAACCCCCCGTCAGTTTGAATGAGATGAGCTGGGGGTAGGCCGAGGCCGCGGCGATGAACAGGACCGACAGGAAAAGGACGACTTTTCTCATGATGCTCCTCGCTATTAAGGGTACATTCTTAAATACTCCCATGGGGAAAGTCAAGGAATCTTCGGGCGGGGAGCTGGTCCCTGACAATTTCGTTTCTAGGGATTAAGTTTACAAAAATGATCCGAGGGAAAACGATGAAAGTGGGGGGGGGGGGGGGTTATTATTGGCCGGGGGGACGTGCGCGTGGCTGTTTCTCGCTTTGGCGTGTCATGCCGAGAGAGACCGGAGAATCGATTATGGCGGCGGCATCGCTCTCGAAGGACTCAGGGCCCATCTGGAATTTCTGGCGGATGACGCGCTCGAAGGACGGCGTCCATATGGCACACTCCCAAAGACGATATATCCCAAAAGTTCGATTATGTTACAGGGGCGAGATTTACCCGATTCGCGGGTTTATTGGGGCATAAGGTCGCTATGGAAACCGGCCGCCCGAAGTGGGTTGAGGGCGATTTCTTCGGCAAAAAATTCGACAATGTCTGGTAAACTCCTGCCATAATATGTAGCCGGCTCGGCGAGGATCGGATGCCGAAGAAAAAATCACGGAACATCAGGTATGAAATCGCGGACGATATCCAAACCCGTTTCGCGGATATCGTTCGAACATTGGACCTCCATCACATCGATCTGGATAAGGTCGTTTGTGTTAGAAGCTTCGGCTCTTCGGCGAGACGGGTCATTGCCCGCTGTCACGGGATGAGCAAAGTCCTGCAGATCGCGATGCGGATCAAAGCCTTTTATGTCCTGGAGTTCATCTCCGAGCGGTTCGACAACCTCGGCGATCAGGACCAGGAAGAAACGATCATTCACGAGATGATGCATATCCCGAAAAACTTCGGCGGAGGCTTCCGATATCACGACCATGTCACGTTGAAGAACGTGAAAGGGATGCTCGAAAAATATCACGGCGCGAAGCGGTAAAGAACCACGTGTTTTGGCGGTCGTCATTGACTTCCCGCCCGTTCCTCTGTTAACCTTTGCCCCAGTAAATAATAAGGGAACCGAGCATGGCCATCAAGTGCCTTAAGTGCGATGCCGAAAATACCGACACCGCCCGATTCTGCAGTAATTGCGCGGCGTCTTTGGCCGGCACCCTGGAGAGAGGGCCATCCTTGACAAAGACTTTGGAATCGCCCGTCTATGCCATCGTCTAGGGAACTGTTATCGCCGGCCATTATGAGGTTGTGGAAAAACTCGGCCAGGGCGGTATGGGGGAGGTCTTTCGGGGCCTCGACAAGAATCTCGGGCGCCAGGTCGCGATCAAAGTCCTCCCTGAAGAATTCTCGCGAGACCCCGAGAGACTAGCCCGCTTCGGGCGGGAAGCCAAGCTCCTGGCGGCCCTAAACCATCCTAATATCGCCTCCGTCTACGGCTTCGAGGAAGCGGAAGGGTTCCGTTTTCTCGTCATGGAATTGGTCGAAGGAGAATCGCTGAAAACGCGGCTCGATCGAGGCGCTCTCTCCGTCGATGAAGCGATGGAGAGCTGCCGTCAGGTTGCCGAAGGTCTCGAAGCCGCTCATGAGAAGGGCGTCGTTCACCGCGACCTGAAGCCCGGAAACATCGTGATCACGCCGGCGGGCAAGGCTAAGATCCTCGACTTCGGGCTGGCCAAGGCCTTTGAAGGTGAGACGGTAGGCGTCGACATCGCCAACTCGCCGACGATCACGGCCCAAATGACCGAGCCGGGCATCATCCTGGGGACCGCGGCTTACATGAGCCCGGAGCAGGCGCGCGGACGGTCGGTGGACAAGCGGTCCGACATCTGGGCTTTTGGGTGCGTGCTTTATGAATGCTTAACGGGCCGCCGGGCATTTCATGAAGAAACGATATCGGACACTTTGGCCCACATCCTGAAAGGTGAGCCGGATTGGAAGTTGCTCCCGCACGATACGCCCGTAAGTGTCCGGAATGTTCTGCAGCGTTGTCTGCAGAAAGATCCGAAGCGCCGCATCCATGATGTCGCCGACGCCAGGATCGAGATCGACGAAACTCTTGCTCATCCGGCAGGCCCGACCGCGATAAACCGACGCTTTTCCTCGCGGTGGTTGCTCGCGGCGGGCGCCGTGATACTTCTCGCCGGCGTCCTGATAGGGTTGGCTCTCAGGAAGCCATCTCAACCCAATCCTGTTTCTAAAGTCGTGACGGCCGTGATCAAACTTGAGCCGGGGACATGGCTCGATGGCCGCCGCTCGGAAAGGTATTTCCAGCGCCCGTCCCGATCGGCATTGGCCATCTCAGGCGATGGTTCTTTCATCGTCTACAGCGCGATCGCAGAAAACCCGGATTCCCGAGAGAAACCCAAATTGTACGTACGCAAAATCGATCAATTGCACGCCAAGCCTATTCCCGGGACAGAGGGAGGGATTTGCCCCTTCCTGTCGCCCGATGACCGATGGGTGGGATTCTGGGCGGGCGGCAAGCTGATGAAAGTTGCCATCGAGGGCGGAGTGCCGGTCTTCTTGTATAACGTCTTGCGGCCCTTTGGGGCCAGCTGGGGACTTGACAACACGATCGTCTTCCCAATCCGAGAGGGCACCGGTCTTTTTAGGATATCGGCCGATGGCGGCAAGCCGGACGCTCTGACGACCTTAAAAAGGTCCGAAAACGAATACAGCCATCGCCTTCCCCATCATCTCCCCGGCGGGAAGGCCCTGCTGTTCACCCTAAACAAGGAAATCCTCGACGGTCATCCCCGAACCGCTATTCTCGATCTCGAAACGCGGGAATGGCATGAATTGCTGGAAGATGCCGCCGACGCCCGGTATTTGCCCACAGGGCATCTCGTGTTCCTCCGTCAAGGAACGCTCATGGCCGTCCCCTTCGACGCCGATAGACTCGAGCTCAAGGGCCAGTCGTTGCCCGTCGTCGCCGATGTCATGCAAGAACTTGCCGGTTCATTCAGCATGGAAAACTCGGCTGCGGGCCAGTACGCGATCTCTAATTCGGGTACACTCGTTTATGCGTCGGGCAAGATGATCCCTCCCTTTCAGGATTCGCTCGTTTGGGTCGATCAGAAGGGAAATATCCAGCCTGCGATATCGTTCGCCGCCCCGTTTCTATCTCCTCGTCTTTCTCCAGACGGCAAGCGCATCGCCTATACCACGTTGGGAACCGATATGCGGGTCTGGATCTATGACATCGAGCGGGGGACGGCAACCCGGCTGACCAGCGAGGGCACATCCGGATACGTCACCTGGGACCCGAAGGGCGAACGATTGATCTTCAATTGGTGGAGATCGGGCTATTTCAACCTCTACTGGCAACCGGCCGATGGAAGCCAGCCCGCTGAGCGACCGACCACGCGGGAAAGCCAGGTTCAGATTCCCGGTCCTATTTCTCGGGACGGAAAAACACTCGTTTTCGCCGATCAAACCTTGGAAACGGATTATGACATTACGCTCTTGGATATGCAGACCCGCCGTGTCACACCGTTGTTGAATTCGCGCGCGGCCGAGTCGGGTCCGGCCTTTTCCCCCGACGGGCGCTGGCTGGCTTATGATTCCAACGAGACGGGGCGCACCGAGGTCTATGTTTTCCCCGTCTCCGGCCGCGGCGGCAAGACCCAAATTTCCAATCAAGGGGGGGCTGACCCGCTCTGGGCAAAGGATGGGAGCCAGTTGTTCTACTTTTGGGGGGACGGGATTTGGGTTGTGGATACAAGGACCGAGGGCGGCTTTTCTTCAGGCAAACCGCGGCTGCTTTTCGAGCAGCCCGGTTTCCAAAAAGACCTTAGGGCAGGGGATTGGGATCTATCTCTGGATGGCCAGCGGTTCCTGATGGTCAAGTTCGAAGACAGGAAACCCCAACCGGTAACCGAGCTGATCCTCGTCCAGAACTGGTTCGGGGAACTCAAGCGCTTGGTGCCGGCGGGACGTCCCGGCAAACGGTAACGGGATCACTTCCGCCGTAAAATCCACGCTGAGAATATCTTCCCTACGAAGACGTCCTTATCGAATGCGCAGGGACAATAGGACTTGACGATGAATTCTTTACTTGATATAATATGTAATGATATTAACATCAAGTAAAGGATTTCATCATGACCGTCGCCACAGTATCTTCGAAAGGACAGATCACACTCCCCGCCGCCGCCCGCCGGGAGGCCGGGATCCAGCTTCATGACCGCGTTTTTATTGAAAGCCGGAACGGAGAGATCGTCGTTAGGCCTGTTCCGGACTTGATGAAATTCAAGGGATTCGCCGGGAAAGCTCTTCCCCGTGAGGTCGAACGGGAAGCGATGGCTCGCGCCGTCGCCAAACATGTGACGAAGCGTTCATGAAGACCTGGTTTATTGATAGCAACGTCTTGCTTCGTTTTTTCACGGCCGATGATGCCGGCCAAAACGAGCGGGCGACGGCTCTCCTCAAGAGCGCCGCTGAAAGAGATATTCGTCTTATCTGCGGGCCGCCCGTTCTTTTCGAAGTCGCTTGGACTTTGCGGGCGATCTATCGCGTTCCCCGGGATCAAGTGTTGGCCGCTCTGCAAATGCTTTTTGCCCTGCCCGGTTTGGAATTCACGGACGCCTCCATCGTCGGCCCGGCCTTGACGTCGTCGTCGTTAACGGGCGTTGATTTCGCCGATGCTTACATCGCCGCAAGCGCCCGGGCCAAGGGATGCGACGGGATCGCGACCTTCAACCTCGAGGATTTCAGCCGCCTCGGTCTGCCTGCGCTTCGATTCTGAGCCCAGCCGCCGCCGCCGATTTTCTCGACGATTCGATAGTGCGTTACCGTCTTACCGATCATGAGAGGCGCCCTTCCTTGAAGGATGCGATCTTCACAACCGACCCTCCCCTAAAGCCCGGAATCGAGGCCGGGCGTCATGGCATGACCCCTGACACTGCTTTCGCTTGCGGCTGCGAAATCAGGCTATCATACGCCGAGGCATTCGCTGCGCAGGTCCATGGCGTGATGATAAGCGCTGAGATCAACTGGAGAACAACCCAGATGGCAAGGGGCGTCAATCCCCACTGCTCCCTGTGAGATTGCCACGGATGGCTAAATGGCAACGCCAAAATAGTTGGGGCTGCTTCTATAAGAAACACTCCGAAAAGCTTAACTTTGTGTCCCTGAGTTATCTTTCCGCTGAACCGGATGGCCTCAGCAGGAGATAGCCTTCGGTCTGTAACGGCAAATAGACTGCAGAAGTACTTCAACCACCAGATCACGCCCGGAACAATGAGCAGAATTATTCCTCCATACAACATAAGGGTAATCCGAATACCGGTACCCCACGCCGGTCCAAAACGCGAAAAGCCGGAAAAAAGGTCCAACGCCGTGACGCGGCTTCCTCTTACGGCCTTAAGAAGCAGGGCGCACCATCCAACCCACAAGATCGGGAATAGCAGCAAAAAATAGATGAAAGCCCATACGACCCAGCCCCATATCGGCACTGCCGCGGTCGGTATGACCACGCTGAAAAACATGGGCATTGCGATCAGGTTCAGGATCACCGACGCGAGGATTATTGCCTTCGGCTGACTTTTGAATGTTTTCCATCCACGCGAGAGCCAGTTGCCCAAATCTGTACCAGGAATTCCATTCATTCCGTGGCCTCCTATTTAGTGGAGAAAATATGAACTTGCTTTGCCGCCCGGAGTGGATTTCCCTCTAGTCAAGCGCGTAATCGATCCCACCCGTCACAAAAAAGGATACGCTTAGCCGTCAATCGAAGTCAAGGAATCTTCGGTAATCTTCGGGCGGGGAGCCGGTCCGTCTTTACCGGCTTCGAGCCGCGGTTTATAATGGTTTTTGACGAGGCTGAATCAAGGAGTCGATTTCATGAATAGAATCAAGGGATGGCTGTTGTTTTTCCTGGCGATAGGCGGACTGGCCGGGCAGGACGCTCGCCCGATCAAGGATGACGTCGGTTTCTGCTGGAACCCGGTGAGCATGAAGACGCTCGTCGATTACCTGTCGGCTCAGGAAAAGGAGAGCTTCCCGGCCGACGGCCTCGTCGCCGCCGTCTCGCCGCACGATGACTATCTCTACGCGGGCCGTCTCTATTACCCGCTTTTCAAGATCCTGCGGGCGAAGGAGGTCGTCATCTTCGGCGTCACGCACGGGACTGTCCGCAAAGAGATCAAGGACCCCCAGAGCGTCCTGATCCTGGATGAATACGCCTCTTGGCCGGGCGTGCTCAAACCGGTCAGCGTTTCGCCGCTCCGCGAATTCATCAAAGGGCGGCTCGAGAAAAGCGCCTTCCTCGTCAGCAACCGGGCCCATGAGCTCGAGCATTCGATCGAAGCGCTGCTGCCGTTCCTCCAATATTTCAATCCCGAGGTCAAGATCACGCCGATCATGGTCGCTCCGATGCCCTATGAGAAGATGGATGATATCTCGGGGAAGCTGGCGGCTGTCATCTCCGCTTACATGAAGGAGAGAGGCCTGAAGGCCGGGAAGGACATCTTTTTCTTGGTTTCCTCGGACGGCAACCATTACGGCAAGGACTTCAACAACTCGCCGTTCGTGGAAGGGGAGAAAGCTTGGGAGACGGCCCTTGCCCTCGATAAGCGCCTGATCGGGTCCTATTTGACCGGCGCACTCGACGCCTCGAAGATCCAGGGCTTGACCAAGGAGCTGTGGGGCCCGACATACTTGGACTACCGCAATACGTATTGGTGCGGAAAATATTCGGTCCCGTTCGGGCTGTTGGCCGCAAGCAAGATCGTCCGGACGGCCGAGGGAAAAAACCTCACCGGCCGCCTTTTCCGCTATTCCGACACCTACAGCGAGGGCGTCCTGCCGCTGAAGAAGACCGGCATGGGAACGACCGCGCCGTTTTCCCTCCGCCACTGGGTAAGCTTTTTTGCGATCGGATATTACGCGGATTGACATCCCCGATGCCGGGTTTTATATTGGAGCGGTGACTTCGTCCACCCCCCAGGATAAGCGGGAAAAGGAGGTCCAACCGACCATGGCACGATGCTTATTCACTCCGCGCTTCCGCCGGCTCGCCCTGGCGGTTTCCCTATGGCTGATCCTATCGGCCTCGCTCGTTCCGGCCGCGTCGCTGCCGACGGCCAAGCCGGCCGAGGTCGGTTTCTCCGCCGAGCGGCTCGATCGGTTGTCCCGAATCATGCAGGAGTATGTCGATCAGGGCAAGGTCGCCGGCCTGGTGGCCCTCGTCGCCCGCAAAGGACGGGTCGCTTATCTCAAGCCCTTCGGCAAGCTCGACCTTGAGCGGGGGACGCCCATGCCGGCGAACGGCATCTTCCGGATCGCCTCGCAGACGAAAGCGGTGACGAGCGTCGCGGTCATGATCCTGCAGGAGGAAGGACGGATCCTGCTCGACGATCCCGTCGCCAAATACATCCCGGAATTCGCCGGCTCCCGCGTCGCCGTCCAGGCGGCGGAGAAGGGAGCCCAGGGTTACGCGACCGTTCCTCTCAAGCGGCCGATCACGATCCGTGATCTTTTGACGCACACCGCGGGGATCTCCTACGGGACCGGTCCGGCGCGCGACGAATACACGAAGGCGGGGATCAGCGGCTGGTTCCTCGCGGACAAGGCCATGCCGATCGGAGATGTGATCAAGAAGCTGGCGACGCTGCCTTTCGACGCCCAGCCCGGCGAGAAGTTCATCTACGGCTACAACACCGACATCCTCGGCTATCTGGTGGAATGCGTCTCCGGGATGAGCCTGGCCGAGTTCATCGCCAAGAAGATCACCGGCCCACTGGGCATGGCCGACACTCATTTCTTTCTCCCCGAGAGCAAGATCGACCGTTTCACATCCGTCTACGGCGTGGACGAAAAAGGCGGGATCAAGCGGGTTGAGGACGCCCTCGATAATTTCTACGTCAAAGGCC
>JBGOYP010000079.1:0-8756 GCA_041479785.1 Candidatus Aminicenantia bacterium
ATGGGCGGGACGGGAGCGTGTCGTTCCGGCGCGACGTGGAGAGCTTCCTCGACCCCGAGGCCATTCGCGCCGTCACCGTCACCGCCCGTCGCGAGCTCTCGCCCATCGCGGGCATCCGTTACGTCGCGTTCGCCGATCCTTCGGGCGCCAATATCTCCGCACAAGCCGTGGAGATAAACCGCGGCCCGAATCGCGCCCTCAAGGTCTTTTTCCTGGATAAGGAGCGAGGCGATCATCCCGCTCAAAACATCGCCCGAGCCGCCCGTTGCCATACCGGGGTTTCCCGTGGGGTTGATGAACACCCGCCTTTGGGGCGTCACCGTGAGGGTCCGATAGCCTTTGAGAACAAGATAGACGCCGTATTTCTCGGCGAACCGGGGCGCCAATTCCAGCCGGCGGTCGAGAACGTCTTGAACCGAAAGCCGGACGAGCCGCGCGAATTCTCCGGGATGCGGGGTCAGGACTGCCGGCGTTTTCAACGTCTTCAGAATCTCCGGGTCTTCGGCGATGATGTTCAGGCCGTCGGCGTCTATCAAGACCGGAATGCGGAGCTTCGGAAGAAGCGAAAAGACGAGCTTGGCCGTGGAAGGGTCGGTCGAAATTCCCGGGCCGAGAAGAAGGGCGTCTTTCCCTCGCATCAGCTCTAAAACACGCGGCAGCGCTTTATCGGAGAGTGTTTTGGATTCCGTTTCAGGGAGGGATTCGGTCATGAGCTCCATCATCGCCCGGGCGATGATCGGCAGGCAGCTTTGCGGCGTCCCGACCGTGACGAGGCCCGCTCCGAGGCGAAGGGCCGACTTGGCCGCCATGACAGCCGCCCCCGTCTTTCCGAACGAGCCCGCGAGCACAAACAAATGGCCGTACGACCCTTTGTGAGTGTCCTTTTTCCGTTTCCCAAAATAAGGTCGAATGTCTTTTTTCTCGATTAGATCGACCTTCAATCGCTCGTCTTCGAACAACCGCGGCGGGATGCCGATCGGAACGACCGAGAGCTTTCCGACAAATTCTTCAGCGGGCGGAAAAACGTGGCAAATTTTCGGAGCGGCTAGGGCGACCGTCAAGTCGGCCTTAACGGCGGGTCCGTTGACGAGATGCGTATCCGAGGATAATCCGGAGGGGATATCGACGGCGACCTTGAATCCGCGCCCTTTATTGATGTCCGCGATCGCCGCGGCGTAAAGCCCCTCGGCCGGTTTTTCGAGGCCTGTCCCGAAGACCGCGTCCACGATCAGTGACGCGTGAAAGACCTCGACCCGCGCTTTTTTCCAGGCTTCGACCGTCGGCACGGCTTGAACCTCGACGCCGACCTTCTCGGCGATCCCGAGGTTGACCAAGGCATCCCCTTTGACGTCCGACTTATCGGCCAGCAGAAGGACCGTGGGCCGGCAACCGAGATTGAAGAGATGTCGGGCAACGACGAAACCGTCTCCCCCATTGTTCCCTTTCCCCGCGATTATAACGACGTTTTCCTCGGCGACATGCGGGAAACAGGCGAGGATCGCCCGCGTGACCTGAATGCCGGCGTTCTCCATGAGAACGAGGCCGGGAATGCCGATGCCCTCGATCGCGGTTCGGTCGATGTCTCTCATTTGGCCGGATGTCAGGACTTTCATGGACGCTCCTTGGACCGGGATGCGCAAACCGCCCGCCTATGAACCAGTGGAATTTTATCACAATTCGAGCGACGGAGAGAATGGCGTGCGGCTATTCGCGTTGATGGTCGACCCGGTCGAGCGGCCGAGGGAAATAGAACATTGATTTTTCCCCCCCGTTTATGCTAACTTTTGGCCTATTCTTTATCTTTTTCCGGAAAATTTAAAGGAGGAATCGTCATGTCCATTAAAATCGGTATCAACGGCTTCGGACGGATCGGACGCAACCTGCTCCGGGCTTCTCTCGGCCACCCGGAAATCGAATATCTCGCCGTCAACGACATTACGGATGCCAAAACGCTCGCCCATCTGCTTAAATACGACTCCGTGCTCGGAGGGTTTAAAGGCGATGTCACGGCGACCGAAGACGCGATCTTCGTCAACGGCAAAAAGATCAAAGTCCTGGCCGAAAAAGACGTGGCGAAACTCCCCTGGAAAGACCTCGGCGTCGACATCGTCGTCGAATCGACGGGGAAATACACAAAGCGGCCCGAGCTCGTTCAGCACATCGAAAAAGGCGGCGCGAAGAAGGTCGTCGTCTCCGCTCCCGCGACCGACCCCGACGTGACTCTCGTCCTCGGCGTCAACGAGCATGCTTATGACGCAACCAGGCACCACATCATCTCGAACGCGTCCTGCACGACGAACTGCCTAGCACCGGTCGTTAAAGTCCTTCACGACAGTTTCGGGGTCGAAAAGGGCTTCATGACCACGATCCATGCCTACACGAACGACCAGAAGATCCTGGACCAGCCTCATAAGGACCTGCGCCGGGCTCGCGCCGCGGCCATCTCTCAGATCCCGACGACGACGGGCGCGGCCAAGGCCGTCGGCCTGGTGATGCCCGAACTCAAGGGGAAGATCGACGGCATCGCCATCCGCATCCCGACTCCGAACGTTTCCCTCGTGGACCTCGTTGCCATCGTGAAAAAGGATGTCACCGAGAATGACGTCAACGACGCCTTCAAGAAAGCCGCAACCGGTAAGCTCAAAGGTATTCTCGAGTACACGGAAGAGCCGCTAGTTTCGGTCGATTTTCTATCCAATCCGCACTCGGCCATTGTCGACGGGCTTTCGACCAAAGTCATCGACAGGACCTTTCTCAAGGTCCTGGCCTGGTATGATAACGAGTGGGGCTATTCCTGCCGGCTGCGGGACCTGATCCTCTTCATTTCGAAGTGAGCGGAGGCCGCCATGACGTTCGTCGAAGATCTGGACGTCAAGGGGAAGAGGATCTTCGTCCGCGTGGACTTTAACGTCCCTCTCAAGGAAACGGGCGAGATCCGAAACGATACGCGCATCCGGGCTTCGCTCCCGACGATCACCTATCTCATCGGCAGGGGCGCCAAGCTCGTTCTCGCCTCGCATCTCGGCCGGCCCAAGGAAAAGCCCGACCCGGCCATGAGCCTGAAGCCCGTGGCCAAGAGGCTGACCGAGCTCATCGGCAAGACTGTCTTGTTAGCGCCCGACTGTGTCGGTCCCGAGGTCGAGCGGCTCAAGGACGGTTTAAAGGAGGGCGACGTCCTGCTTCTTGAGAACGTCCGTTTTCAGCCGGGCGAGACGAAGAACGACCCGGAGCTATCGAAGCAGTTCGCCTCCGGCATCGACATCTTCGTCAACGACGCCTTCGGCTCGAGCCATCGGGCCCATTCGTCGGTCGTGGGAATCGCGGACTTCGTTCCCGTCCGCGCGGCCGGCTACCTCATGAAAAAGGAAGTGGACTATCTCCGAAAAGCCGTCCACTCCCCCGCCAAACCCTACATCGCGATCCTCGGCGGGGCGAAATCCGAGGACAAGATCCCGGTCATCGAGAACCTGTTGAACAAGGCCGACCATATTCTGATCGGCGGGGCGATGGCTTATACGTTTCTTAAAGCCCAAGGACACGCGGTCGGGACATCCATTGTCGAAACGGACAAAATCGAGGTCGCCCGGGCGATCCTGGCCAAAGCGAAGGACAAGGGCGTCGATTTCCGCCTTCCGCTCGACCACGTCCTGGCGACATCGGTCGAATCGGGCGTCGCCGTTCAGACCGTCGACTCGTATCCTTTTCCGGCGAACCTCATGGGGGTGGATATCGGCCCTAAGACCATCGTCGCGTATTCTGCGATCATCGCCAAGGCGAAGACGGTCGTATGGAACGGGCCGCTCGGCGTCTTCGAGTCGCCGGCGTTCGCCCGGGGTACATTCAAGATCGCCGAGGCGGTCGCTAACTCCGGAGCGCTGACGATCGTCGGCGGCGGCGATTCGATCGCCGCGGTCGAGAAAGCCGGCGTCAGCGCGAAGATCACCCATATCTCGACGGGCGGCGGGGCGAGCCTCGAATTTCTTGCCTACGAAACACTTCCGGGCATCGAAGCCCTCGAAAAGAAATAAATGCCGCATAAAAAAACGCCGTTCATTGCCGGAAATTGGAAAATGCACATGACTCTCCGGGAGACGCGGTCGCTTTTGACCGCGCTCCTCGCCGCGAGCCCCGATCTCGCGGGCGCCGAAATCGTCGTCTTACCCCCATTCACGGCACTCGCGGAAGCCGCGGCGCTCCTCCTGGGTACGCCTATCCAAATCGGCGCCCAAAGCCTCTTCTGGGAAGATAAAGGCGCGTTCACGGGCGAAGTCTCGGCCCCGATGCTGGTGGATATAGGATGCCGTTTTGTCGTCATCGGCCATTCTGAACGACGCCAGCATTTCGGAGAGACGGACGCCGCGGTCAACAAAAAGATCCTCGCCGCGCTCCGGAACGGCCTCCGGCCGATCGTCTGCGTCGGCGAAACGCTCGCCGAGCGCGATGCCGGACGGACGTTCGAGCGAGTCGAATCCCAGGTCGCGCTCGGTCTCAGCGGACTCTCTCCTCACGGGTTCCGCGAGATCGTCGTCGCTTACGAACCCATCTGGGCGATCGGGACCGGAAAAACGGCGACGCCGGCCCAGGCCGAGGAGGTCCACTACCGTATCCGTCTTAAATTATCGGAAAAGTATGGAAATGACCTCGCCGCTTGTGCTATAATAATTTATGGCGGCTCCGTAAAGCCTGCCAGCTCTTATTCCCTTTTCAAGGAAAAGAACATCGACGGATTTCTCGTCGGTGGCGCATCCCTGGAAGCGGAACCGTTCGTCCAGATAGCGAAAGAGGCGATAAGAGCGTATAAGGAAGAATTGTGAGCGCGTTAATTACGATCACCCACGTTGTGATTTGCGTGATCCTGATCCTCGCCGTCCTTCTTCAATCCGGGAAAGCCGCGGACCTGGCTGGTGCGTTCGGCGGCGGCGGCAGTCAGACGGCGTTCGGCCCCCGCGGCACGGCGTCGATCCTGTCCAAGGTGACGACGATCTCCGCTGTCCTGTTTATGGTCACGTCGCTCGGCCTTTGGATTTTATCCGGCCGGGAAGGCGGTTCCGCGGTTAAAGGAACGAAGCCCGCACCGGAGGCCGCGCAGACGGCGACAGCCAAGCCTGAAGCTAAAACGGACCAGAGCCAAAAACAGGCGACGGCGCCCGCTTCGAAAACGGACGAGAAAAAAGCCCCGGATGCGGCGACCCAAAAGCCGGCCGCTCCGGTCAAAAAATAGACTCCCTCGATCTCCAAACCTCTGTGCCGAAGTGGTGGAATTGGCAGACACACTAGCTTGAGGGGCTAGCGAGCATTTACCCGCTCGTGGGGGTTCAAATCCCCCCTTCGGCACTCTCTTTTTTCCCGCCTATTGACAGTCGTCCATGGCCGCGAATACCATCATCTCCAGAAAAGAGGCAGCGATTCCGTTTCTATGAACTCAAATTCAAGGAGGTTTGACATGAATCCGACGATGTGGAGTCGACGGGCGTTTCTGCGGATGGGCGGCGCCCTCGGAACGGTTGCCTTCGCGGCGAAGGCCGGCGGTCTCGATCGAGTCACGGCCGCCGCCCAGGCGGTTGCGAACCGGACGCCGGAAGAGATCGCGAAAGACGAGTTTTTCTGGAGAGAGATTCAATTTGCCTTCAAGCTCGACCGGACCCTCATCAACCTCAACAACGGTTTCACCCATTCGTGCGCGCGGGTCGTGCTCGAATCGGTCTGGCGCTACATGGACATGATCAACATGCTCCCCGTCCATTATCAGGGCCAGGTCGCCTCGAACATTCAGACGATCCGGCTACGGATGGCGGCGGAGTTCGGCTGCGACCCCGAGGAGTTGGCCCTGACGCGCGGCGCCAGCGAGTCGCTGCAGATCGTCCAGAACGGGATCGACCTCAAAGCCGGGGACGAAGTCATCACGACCGAGCAGGATTACCCCCGGATGCTGACAACATGGGACCAGCGGATGCGCCGCGATGGGATCAAGGTGACGCGCCTCCAGTTCCCGGTGCCGACGACCCAGGATGACCTTTACCGGCGGTTCGAGAAAGCCATCACAGCGCGTACTAAAGTCTTCCATTTCTGTCACACAACCAACCTGACGGCCCAACTGTTTCCGGTGCAGCGGCTTTCCCGGTTGGCCCGTTCGAAGGGGATCGTCACGATCGTCGACGGCGCCCACGCGTTGGGACAGTTCCCGTTCAAACTGCGAGACCTCGAGTGCGACGCCTATGGCGTCAGCCTGCACAAATGGCTGATGGCGCCCATCGGCAACGGCTGCTTGTATGTGCGCCGAGAGATGATCCCGAAATTCTGGCCGCTGCAGGCCGCCCCTGAACAGCAGGACAGCGATATTCGCAAGTTCGAGGCGATCGGGACGCACCCCTGGGCTATCCGGGCGGGGCTCGGCGAAGCGCTCGCGTTCCATCAGGCCATCGGGACCGAGCGCAAAGCGGCGCGGTTCCGCTATTTGACCCTCCGCTGGGCGAACGCGCTTAAGGTCCATCCGCGTATCAAGATCCTTTCGAACCTCGGCGAGCCCGCCGAGACGTGGGCGGTCGCCGCCGTCAACATCGACGGGATCGACGTCCGGTCGCTGGCGAGGTTCCTGATGAACAAGTATCGGATCATCGCCGTCCCGCTCGTCGGGGGAGCCCCGCCCAATCAGGTCTTCGACTATCAAGCCCTTCGGGTGTCGCCGAGCATCTATACGACGCTCGAGGAGATCGACACGTTCGTCATGGCCATGGAAGAAGCGCTGAAGAACGGCGTTCCCACGACGCCGGATGCCGAGGACATGCCGGAGTGGATGATTTAATTCAAGCGAGCGGGATCAAGGAGGAGCCCCATGAAGCGTCCGGTCTTTTTGGCTTTAGGCACATTCGTATTCGGGCTCATCGCAGGCGCCAGCGCGATTTATGCCCAGGGCACGTTTAAAATCTCGTTCAAGTTCGAAGCGGGCGGCAAGACGTATCCGCCGGGCGAATATTGGGTGGCCCCGAAAGGCGACGGCCAGATCGTCCTTCGGCTGGGATCGACCGGAACGGAAGTCCAAATCCCGTTCATTAAGAGGTTGGAGCAGCCGAAACCGGCCATCGAGGAGCCCCGGCTTGTCTTCAACATGGTGGGGAACTTCGAACCGTCGTATACGGAATACGTCACGGACTACGTGCTGGCGGAACTGTGGCTGCCCGGGGAGGACGGATTCCTTGTGCACGTCCTCAAGGGAGCGCACCAAACCCAAGTCGTCAAGGGCGAGAAGGCCAAGAAGTAGACGGTTTGGTCCGTTCCAATATGTTCCGCCGCTTCGGCTCGGGGAATCTCTCGATCGCGTAGCGCAGCGTGGTCCGGGGGATTTTGGCCCCATGGACGAGAAGGAACTTTTCCAGCCGGGGCATATCCGTCTTCCCGGCTTCGCGAAGCAGCCAACCGTTCGCTTTTTCGATCAAATCGTCTTCGACCGAAAGAAGACGCTTGGCGACGGCGTACGCGGGGTCCAGGAATTTCCCGCGCCGGGCGAGCTTGATGAACGATACGGCCGATGCCCTCTTGACCCAGCGGTTCGGCGACGCCGTCCAATCCTTGATTTTTTGGACCAGGCTCGGATGTTTTTCCAAGAGCCCCCCGAGAGCGTCCGGGCAAAGGACGTCCACGGAAGCCCAGTTGTCTAAATAGTCCCGCGATAGCCATTTTTTGACGAGGGAAAAAACGGCCGGCTCGAAATCATCGACGTACCGCAGGAAAATTAAAGTGGCCGTTCCCTTGACGTCAAGGTATTTATTCGGGAGAAGGATTTCGCAAAAGTCGATGGCGTCCCGGACGGACCACACTCCGCGAACGTCCGCGTAAAGATTTTTAGCGATGTCCCGGACTTCGTCGGAGGTCAACCCGTAGGACGAAATCTGGTCCTTGAAATAGCGCTGCGCCCCGACCGCTCTTTCCGGATTGGCCTTGCTCTTGATGAGTGCTACGGCCTTATGGGCGATCTCGTCGGGAGACGGGACCGGCTTTTTCAAATTTATTCCGTCGGCCATGCCCTCCCCCTTATTTTCATGACTTCTCTTCGCTAATCGAAAAGCGAAGAAAATCTTACACCGGCATCGTAAAAGCTGTCAACGTGTTTTCGCGGACTGGGCCGATGATCAAGGGGTCATCCGAAAACCGTGCCGTTTGTCCGTCCTTTACGGAACGCTGACGGGACGATATCCTCCGCGCCGGACGCCGCCGCCCCGTTGGACTTGATCGGTCGTGACGTTGGCTTTGGGCCCGGTTTGTTCCTTCTCGCGATTAAGCTCCATCAGGTCGACGGTCTGCGAAAAATCTCCGAGCAGCCATTTGCAGAAGTAATCCGCCCGGATCCAGCTCCAGTAGTCGCCCATGTCTCCAAAGCTGTGCCGTTGGCCGGGGAGAAGAACGAAGTCGAACCTCTTGTTGGCCCGGATCAGGGCGTTGATCACCCGGTACGTGTTCGCCGGGTGGACGTTGTTGTCGATGTCCCCCGTCGCGAGCAATAACCGCCCCTTGAGGTTCTTGGCGATCTCGGAATTCTTTTCGATGGCGTACTCGAACGTGGTCTTGCCGTCTTTGTCTTGGACTTCCTTGACGCCGTGGTGTTTTTCGCTCCACCACCGGTTATAGATGTTGTTGTCATGATTGCCGGACTCGGACACGCCGACCTTGAAGAAATCCGGAAAAACGAACATCGCCGCGGCCGTCATGAAGCCGCCGCCGGAGTGGCCGTAGATCCCGACCTTGTTGATGTCGATGAACGG
>JBGOYP010000080.1:0-8657 GCA_041479785.1 Candidatus Aminicenantia bacterium
GACCATCCGGGTCGGAGAGCTCAATTGGAAAGACGTTCCCTTCTTCAAATACCGCGACGTCTATATGCCCGACGCGTTCGACGACGATTATGCCGCATGGCACAAACTCGACAACCGTCGGGTCCGGGACAAGGAGTGGGGGCTCTGGGTCCACACCTTCGCCACATTTATCCCGCCCGGCACATATTTCAAGACCCGTCCGGAATATTTTTCGGAAACGAACGGGATTCGGGTTTCTGACGGGCAGCTCTGCCTGTCGAACCCTGCGGTTTTCCGGCTCGTCGTCGAAAGCCTACGCGAACGGATGAAGGAGAAGCCCGATGCGACCTATTGGTCGGTCTCGCAAAACGATACGTTTCTCCCCTGCCAGTGCAACGCCTGCCTCGCCCTCGATAAAAAGTATGGCGGACCATCCGGGACGATCCTGTGGTTCGTCAACCGGGTCGCGAAGGAATTTCCGGACAAGGTCATCTCCACGCTGGCCTATCAATATTCGCGCGCCGCGCCGTCGAATATTCGCCCCGAGAAAAACGTCAACATCATGCTCTGCACGATCGAATGCAACCGCAGCCGGCCGATCGCGACCGATCCCGCCAATGCGTCCTTCGTCAAGGATATTCGCGACTGGACCCGGCTGACGAACAACATTCTCCTCTGGGACTACGTCGTTCAGTTCCGCAATTATTGCGACCCGTTCCCCAACCTTCGCGTCCTGCAGCCGAACGTGCGGTTTTTCCTTCAAAACCGGATCCCGATGATTTTCGAACAGGGCAGCGGAATGTCGCGCAGCGAGTTCCACGAGCTCCGCGGTTATCTTCTCGCCAAACTGCTGTGGAACCCGAACGAGAACGTTGACGCCCTCCTCAAGGATTTCATGAACGGGTTTTACGGGAAAGCGGCGCCCTTCCTCCTGAAATATGTGTCCACCCTGCATGAGTCCCTCGACGCGGCGGGCGGAGACCTGGGAATCTACGGTTTTCCGTGGGACGGCGTGCGAACGTATTTAACACCGGCATTGCTGGAGACCTACACGACGCTGTTCGACCGCGCCGAAGCGGCGGTCGCGACCGACCCGGCCCGCCTCCAGCGCGTCCGCGCGGCGCGGCTCCCGGTCGAATTCGCCATTCTCGAAATCAGCAAAAGGAACGTGACCCCGGCGTATTCGGTTTTCCTCAAAAAGGACGGCGATATGAGCCTCAATCCGGCGATGCCCCGGCGGCTCGCCCGATTTGTCGAGACCGCCAAGGCCGCGGGCTACGCGGCCTTCCACGAGCGCGGGACCTCTCCCGACGCTTATAAGCTGGACATGGAATGGTTCTTCGCGGACGGAATGAAGACCCATCTCGGCAGGAACAAGCCCGTCCGCGTTCTCACCGCCTGGAGCGAAAAGTATCCGGCCGGCGGGCCGGCCGCCCTCACGGACGGGCTCAAGGGAACGGACGACTACCACTGCAACTGGCTGGGGTTTGAAGGGACCGAGCTCGAGGCCGTCGTCGACCTGGGAAAGCCGACCGAGGTCAAACACCTCAGCCTGGACTTCCTCCAGAATATCGAATCCTGGATCTGGACGCCCGAGTTCGTGGAGGTTTGGACCTCGCTCGACGGCGTTCAATTCGAAAAGGTCGTAACCGTCATGCGACGAAACGACGAGAAGACCGGCGGCACGGTCCTCGAGAATTTCGGAGCGTCGTTTCCGCCCCGCCCCGCGCGCTACGTGAAGGTCAAGACAAAAAGCCTTCTCGCCTGCCCGCCCTGGCACAAGGGCGCCGGCGGCAAAGCCTGGATCTTCACCGACGAGATCGTCATCGAATGAGCGCGGGAGATGTCCCGGCGAGGACGTCCGCTTTCTTATTTCCCCGTCAGCTCGAAGGAATAGCGGCCTGACCCGGTCTTCAAAGTCACGGCGTTCCCCGTTTCTCCGGCGTCGCGGAGTCCAGGGATTCCGGCCGTGTTTTTTTTCCCCGACCAGACGATTTGGCCGGATTCCTTTACGACGACGTCGTGCAGGTTGAATTTCGGAATGACGACGTCGGCCTCGCTGCCGAACGGAACGACGACGTCCACATGGACGCTCGTCTCCGTCCTCCTCCACGACGACAGCACTCGGCCGCGGACGGTCTCGACCGAGCCCGAGGCGAACATCAGGTCGCGAACCATCTGAGGCTCGATTTTGACCTTTTTGAACCCGACGCCTTGCGGATCCACGTTGATCCCGGCAAGCGCTTTGTACAGCCACGAACCGACGCTCCCGAACATGGGATGGTTGTGAGAATTCATGGACGGCCCCTCGCGCTTTTGCCACAATTCCCAAAGCGTCGTGGCGCCGTTTTCGATCATCGAACCCCAGCTCGGATAGGTCGTCTGACAGGCAATATCGTAAGCCAAGTCGGAATTTCCGGAGCGCGTCAAGACCTCCATGATATATTTCGTCCCGATGATGCCCGTCGTCAGGTGGGAGTTGTTCTTATACGCGATATTATCGAACAAATTCCCCCAGACCCCGCCCCGGGCTTCGCGCGGGGGGATCTCCAAGAAAAGCGCCAATGTATTAGCCGTCTGGGTCCCGTTCGCGTAGTTCCCGGTCTTGGGGTCGAAATATTCCTTGTGGAAGGCCGTTTTGACCTCGTCGGCCAGTTGGCCGTAGGATTTGGCGTCTTTATCGTTTCCCAGGATTTTGGCGATATCCGCCAGGACCTTGACATCATAATAGTAGTAAAAGGACGAGACGATGCTCCCCGGCGTCTTATCCACGGCCACCCAGTCCCCGTAGTAGCTGTATTTCAGGAGTCCGCCTTCGGCCTTGGAACGAAGAAACTCGACGTATTTCCTTAAACCGTCATACTGCTCCTCGAGAACCCGCGTGTCGCCGTAGTACTGGTACATATACCAGCAGAGAAGCGGGTAGGCGGTTCCCCAGGCCGGGTCGGCGGGCCGGCTTCCCCAGATATGCGGAACCGTATCCGTGATCGTTCCGGCGTCGTCCTGAACGTCTCGGATATCCCGGATAAAATTCGTGTAGAAGGCGGCCATGTCGAAGTTCATGATCGCCTCCTCCGCCGTTCCCTGGGCGTCGCCCATCCAGCCCATCCGCTCGTCGCGCTGGTCGCAGTCGGTCGGGACGCTGTGGAGATTGGTCTTTTGTCCCCACGTGATGATGCGCTGGAGCGCGTTCAGAATAGGTTTCGAGGCCGAAAACGAGCCCGTTTGCGCCACGCCCGAATATACGACCCGGCCGCGGATCGTCTCGGCGGTGGGCACTCCGGGAAATCCGGTCACTTCAACGTAGCGGAAACCGTGATACGTGAAACGCGGCTCATAGACTTCCACGCCGTCCCCTTTAAGAATATAAATGTCCTGGGCGCGCGCCGAGCGCAAATTCTCCTGATTGACCGTTCCATTATCGTAGAGAAGTTCGGCGAAACGCATTTTCACTTCGGCTCCGCGCGGACCGGATACGCGAAGGCGCGCCCAACCGCTCGCGTTTTGCCCCATGTCGAAAACATAAACGCCCGGCCGGGGCTGGGTCATTTTGAACGGCACGAGCGTATCCATGACCCGGATGGGCGGCATCATCTGGGCGGAGAGAACGCCCTTCGGACCGGGCCCTCCGGCGGCCTTCTTCCAGGATTTATCATCGAAACCCGGCCGGTCCCAGCCGGGTGTTTCCAGGCGCGCATCGTAGGTCTCGCCGTTGTAAATGCTGTCTTCGACGACCGGGCCGTCGGCAGCTTTCCAGGATCCGTCGCTCGCAACCCGGAGCGTTTTGCCGCCGGCAATCTCGATCCTGACTTCGAGAAGCAGCGCCCGGGTCTTGAACCAGCCCTGCCCGAGCATGACCGCCAACGCATTGGCCCCCGGTCGAATTTGCCGGGTGATATCGTAGGCCACGTACAACGCGCGCTTGTCGTAGGTCGTCCAGCCGGGGTCGAGGACGTTCGCGCCCGCTTTCTCGCCGTTGACGCGGAGCTCGTGATATCCGAGCCCGCAAACGTAGGCCCGGGCCCGGACGACCGGCCCGCCGACCTCAAATTCCTTGCGGAGCTGGCCCGCGCCGCCGATCCATTGCCCCTTCCATTCGTCCCGGGAGAAGAGTCCTGTTCCGAACGATGCGACGCGGCTATAGGGACTGACGTTCCCGTCCTTGTCCCAGGTTCGGACTTTCCAGTAGTAGGTCGTATCACTCGTCAGAGGCTTGCCCTTGTAAACGATGTGGCTGAAGTCCTCGGACACGACTTTCCCGCTGTCCCATTGTTCGCCCGACGGACATTCCGGTTTCGCGGAAACGAATATTTCAAATGCGCTCTGCGTCTGGCCGCGGTCGTCATGCCGCGGGACCCAGAACAGCCGCGGTTGTTTGACGTCGATGCAAATCGGGTCGGTCAGGTACTCGCAGCGCAGGCTCGCCGGCGCTTGGATTCCCGTCGCCCCGGCGGACGTTTTTGCGGCCATCAAGAGAAGAATGGCCGCGGCCGAGAAAACCAAAACCTTGATCGGAAGATTCGATATCATAATCCCCTCCGCTTTTAGAAAATAGGATACGGTCGAACACCATAAGATCATTATTGTCAGGATATCACGGACGAAACCAAAGAGACAAGAGATTGATTTTTCTCGCGCCATTATATAATCTTTTCATTGCTGTATTTAAACAAACGTTTTTAAAGGGAGGGTAGTTCATGAGACGCAATCGTCATACGTTTTTGTTATTTATTGGACTCTTAATATTTTCCGGATGCCATCAGAAGCAAGGCAAAGTAGACAGGGCTTTCGAAAATGGCGTCGAAGTCGTCATCAATCATTTGGAGCCCTATAAAATTGGCCCCGCGAACTCATTCGATTTAGAAGAAGCTTATAAAATCGATACGGAGAAAGACGACCTGGCCCCTCTCGGAATTGTCTATATCCAAGGTTTTGATGTCGATTCTGCCGGGGAATTATTTATTTTGAGATCCTTCACAGGTCAAGGGGATTTTTTGTTTAAATTCGATAGATATGGAAAATTCGTAAAGTCATTCGGGACTCGAGGAGAGGGCCCGGGTGAGCTCCAACTTCCCTTCCATATATTCTTGGACGTCGAAGAGAACATCGGTATTTTTGACCGCGGACGACATCCGCTTAATAAATATAACAGGGATGGTTCGTTTATTCAGAGCTCCGACCTATTGAGAAACGCCATGAAAGTGACACCCGGTCCCGGAAAAAGCTGGCTCATTTTGGAAAATTCTCATGACCCCGCCAGAGACTTCAACTTATTCGCCCTTAAACTCTTGAATTCCAGTCTCAAGGAAATAAAAACGATCGATACCTATGGCTTTAAGATGGAGCCAAAAAAATTAAATGCGATCGAGCCTATATTTTGCTGGAGCTCGTCGCGTGATTATCTTTATGTAGCGAACGAAAATAGAGGCTATGAGATATGGGTGTCCGATCTTAATGGAAAACTGATACGAACATTAAGAAAAGAATATAAAAAAATTCCTATTTCCGAAAACGATAAAAAGGAAATTCTGAGTTCTTACCCTCCCAATATGAGAAGCTATGCCTTTTTCAACTTTCCCGAATATTTCCCGCCTATCCGCTCCCTTGTGGCTCGGGACGATGGGATGCTTCTCGTATCGACGTTTGAAAAAGGCGAGAATCCGGGAGATCTCATATACGACATATTCAATGCCGAGGGCGTATTTGTCGAAAGAAAAAGCTTAAATGCCTATGTCTGGGAAAACCATCTCTGGGCGCGTCTGAAGGGCAATAAATTGTACTGTCTCCGCAAGAAGGATTCAGGCTATATGGAGTTGGTTGTTTATAATATGAAAACGCTCTAGGCGTTTTGCCAACGAATAAAGGATATTGAAGCTTCCTCGGGCTTGAGTCCCAGGACGAAAATATGCCAAGATACCGGACGTGCCGAAAAAGAAATGGATTTATTTCGCAGTCTCGACGGCCGTGTCCCTCGTTCTTCTTCTTATCCTGCTCGCCCAAATCCGGATTCGCGACCTCGTTCAGGCGCTGGAAAACATTTACCGGCCCGCGTTGGGTGCTTATGTCGCCATCGCCCTCGGCACGGTCTGGCTGCGCGCTCTTCGTTACCGGCGGCTCCTCCGGCCCGAGCCGATCTCGTGGAAAAACGTCCTCCTCGTCACGTTCGTCCGGAACGGGTTCGAAGACCTCCTCCCGGCCCGCCTCGGGTCGCTGTCGTACGTCTACGTTCTGGACAGGATCTTAGGCTATTCCCTGGAAACCGCGGCCTCGACCTTCGTCGTCGCCATGGCCCTCGACCTGATGACCCTTGGTCCGTTTCTCATCCTCGCCATCGGCTTCGTCGGATTCGGGACCGCCGAGATCTCGGGGCCTCTCCTTTTCGCGGGAGCCGTCGGCTATTTCGGGCTCATGGCTCTCTTGCTATGGAAGATCGTTCCGGTCATGAACGTCTGTTTGAAAATTTATCAGCGCGCCCTCCGCGCTTTTCGCGTCGACCGGGACCTTCCTGCCCGGCGGTCCGTCGACAAGTTCAAGCTCATTATCCGCAGCCTTGAACAGATCCGTAACCGGCGGACCTATCCGGCCCTTTTCGGCCTATCCCTGGCGATCCGTCTCGGGAAATACCTTGCTCTCTACGCCTTGTTGTTCGCGATCCTGCGCAACTCGGGTTTCGCCCTCACCTGGCTCAACTTCTGGAAGACCATCCTCGGAATCTCCGGAGCGGAGTTGACCGCGTTCATGCCGCTTAAGGGGATCGCCGACGTCGGGACGTGGGCTTCGGCCTGGACTATCGCTTTTACCCTGATGAAATTCGACCTGAAGCTCGCCGTCATCTCGGGACTCGGCGTCCACGCCATCACGAATCTTTTCGAATACACGCTTGCGCTGGCCGCGCTCGCGACTTTGGCGATCTTGAAAAAAGCGGGGCGGCTCCGGCGGCCGGCGCCCCCGCCCGCGGTTTGACCGCTGCCCGGTTCTATGCCAGAATGAAACACCCGATGCCGGCGATTGCCTTCGAAGACCATTTCGGGCTCGCGCCCGAGGACCTGCGCCGCATCCTAAATACCGCGCTGTCGAGCGGCGGGGATTTCGCCGAAGTCTTCTGCGAATACCGGACGCATGCGTCCGTCCTCATGGAAGACGATATCATCAAAGATACGGCGGAAAGCATTTCCCTGGGCGTCGGCATCCGCGTCCTCTCGGGGGAAAAAACAGGCTACGGCTATACCAACGACCTCGCGCCCGAGAAAATCCGGCGGGCGGCACTCTCCGCAGCCGCCATCGCCGCCTCCACGTCTTCCGCTTTGGCCGTTGACTTCGGCGAAACACCGCTTGGACATGATTATTATCGCGTCCATAGGTCGGCCCACACCGCTCCGCTCGACGAGAAGATCGAACTCGTTAAAACCGCCTATTCGTCCTGCCAAACGGCCGACCCGGCCATAAAGAAAGTCAAAGCCGCCATCCAGGACGGTATCCAGCATATCCTCATCGCCAATTCCGAAGGCCTCCTCGTCCGGGACGCGCGCCCGCTCCTGAAGCTGACGGCCGTCGCCATCGCCGAAAAAAACGGAAGGCGGGAATACGGCTATTCGGGCGGGGGAGGCCGTGTCGGGCTCGAATACTTCGTTACGGCATACACGCCGGCCGCGATCGGCCGGGAGGCCGCCGGCGAAGCCCTCCATCTGCTCGAGGCCCGCAACGCTCCGGCCGGCGAAATGCCCGTCGTCCTGTCGCCCGGCCACGCCGGGGTTCTCATTCACGAAGCCGTCGGGCATCTTCTCGAAGCCGATTTCAACCGGAAAAAAACATCCGTGTTCTGGGATAAATTCGGCAAGAAGGTCGGATCCGCGCTCGTCACGATCTATGACGACCCCACGATCCCGGCGTTCCGCGGCTCCTATAACATCGATGATGAAGGAACGCCGCCCCGGAAAACGCTGCTGGTCGAACGCGGGGTCATCCGCGGACTGCTTCAAGACAAGTTGTCGGCCCGACTCATGGGAATGCCCCTGACGGGACACGGTCGCCGCCAGGATTACACGGATATCCCCATCCCGCGCATGGCCAACACCTATATCGGCCCTGGCGACGCCGGCCGGGAAGACATCCTCAGGTCCGTGAAGCGCGGCTTTTATGCCGACCGGTTCCAAGGGGGGCAGGTC
The DNA here is from genome assembly GCA_041479785.1 of Candidatus Aminicenantia bacterium. Lineage (GTDB taxonomy): Bacteria > Acidobacteriota > Aminicenantia > Aminicenantales > UBA4085 > JBGOYP01. Next base: position 8,145 of record JBGOYP010000080.1, read on the forward strand.
GAAGATTCAGGCAAATTTACGTTCTCGGTGAGTTCCGGCTACCTCATTGAAAACGGCCGGCTGACCGCTCCGGTCAAGCAGGCTACGCTCATCGGCTCGAACGTCGACATCCTGAACAAGATCGAGATGGTCGGGAACGACCTCGGCTGGAGCCTTCAGACCGGAACATGCAGCAAGGACGGCCAGGACGTCCCGGTCACGGACGGCTGCCCGACGATCAAGATCGCGATGATGACCGTCGGAGGACAGGAATGAGCCGGGACGCGGTTCGGGCCGCTCTTCAAGACTTGGCCGAAGGGCTTGTCGCCTACGGCAAACGATGCGGCGCAGACGAAATCGAGGTCGGCATCGGCGACGGCGACGAATTCGCCGTGGACGTCCGGATGGGAGAAATTGAAAACCTTGTCGAAGCCGGGTCCCGGGGCGTGGGAATCCGGGTCATCAAGGATAAGAAGACGGCCTACGCGACGTCGTCCGACATGAGCGAGGACACGCTCCATCGTCTCATCCGCA
>JBGOYP010000081.1:0-8641 GCA_041479785.1 Candidatus Aminicenantia bacterium
ATCTCGAGGACGCCCCTGACAGGCGTCATGAGAGAAGACCTTTGGTTCGTCAGCCGACGAAGAAGAACCGAAGTCCGCCCACGGAACAAGATATAATCGATGAGACTGAGGACGGAGAAATCGTCGGATAATGGGGAGCCCAGCGAGAAACCGAGACAGAAGGCCGGGGCCGTAGCCGTGGCGTCTTCGAACGTCCGCACGACCTGCTTTTTCGCCGGAGCAAAGGGTTCCGAGGAGGTCCCGGAGTCTTTGCCCCTGGGGATCGTCTCAAAATAGCGGGCGATCCATTCTTTCGCTTTCAACGGGTCGAACGAGCCGGCGACGCAGATCACGGCGTTGTTGGGGACGTAGAAGGTCGCATAGAAGCCTTTCGCGTCCTCGAGGGTCAGAGCCTGGACATCGTCTTCCGATCCGGCAAGAGGGTGGCTATGGGCGAAATCCGAGTATACCAGCTGATCGAAGGACCAGAAGCTCTCCAGAAACGGTTCGTCCTTCCGCCGTCCTCGAAGGTCATCGAGGTGATCCATGCGGGCTTGGGCGAAAGCGGTTTCGGTCGGAATCAAAGATTTCATCCGGTCGGATTCAAGCCACAGCACGAGGCCGAGATGGGTGGCCGGAACGGTCTCATAGAAAACCGTTTTGTCCTCCGAGGCCGAGGCATTAAATCGGCCGCCGACGCGATGGATATAATTGATATGCTGGTTCGGGGGGACGTTTTCCGAGCCCGAGGAGAACATCAGGTTTTTCATGAGGAAAGCGAGGCCGGTCTTACCTGGGGATTCATCCACAGAACCGACGTTGTAAGCAACGACCACCGAAACCAGGGGGAGTGCCGGGTCTACAGAAAGGATCACTTGGAGCCCGTTCCTGAGTTTATATTGGGTCAGGGAGAACGGCCCCTCGGCCGCGGCCAAGGCGGGCGTATTCAGGGCCGCGACGGCCAGAAACAAGAGAAATTGGGCCTTACGCCGTGAAGATTTCGCCATAAGCGTTCTGCGGTGCATAGATTTCCGCTATCGATCTAAAATAGCACAAACTGAGGATACGAAAAAGCCTTCTCGAGTGGGCGAGGCCGGCCGTGGATTCAGCCCAGGACGTCGTCCGTGGAGAAATGAATGAAAGAAAAACATTCGGGAACGTGCGAATCGTAGACACCATGTTTGTTCAAAGCCCATCCGGGGTCGGGCCGAACCCTTTGACCGCAGGATGAAAGCGCCTCGAACCGCGAAAAATCCATGCGCCAGACGTCCCCGGGGCGCGGCGGACAGGGTCGGCCTTGAGCCAGAATGTCCATGCCTTTCCAGGGAAGAGCGATCTCGACGGTCCAACCCCGGTCGACGTCGCGGTCATCGTTCAGCGTTCCATCGACATGAACGGCCGACCTTAAGCCGGGGAAATCCCAGGTCATGAAGGCCCAACGTTTGCCTCGAGGATGACGACCGTGGCGGCTCGCGTCCTGAAACCCTCCGAGGATGTCCACGCCTCCCGATGTTAGGTCGAATTCGGGCCGGTCGAAATACCCCCCCCGGCGGAGGGCGTCCTGCCAGACGTAGAAGACCTCATAGACCGTTCCCCGGGCATTGATCTGGAATTCATAATAGCAGTCGGGGCCGCCGATGAAAAGTTCCACGTCGTTCTCTGTCCAAATGAAAGAATCTCGTTCGGTGAGCGCGGCTTGGACGTTCGGTTCGTCGACCCAAAAGGCGATGTAAAGACCGGCCTCATCCCAAAGCGCCGCCATGCGCGTCTCGAGAAATCCGGGAGTCCCCGTGACCAAGTCGACGAATCGGGATGACCTGGACGTTCGACGCCAACAGTCCTCATCGAGCCGTCCGTCGATCATCGGCGGACGGCTCGTCCTCCGGCAGACGTAGTGGGCAAGATCGGACTCGGAACATCCGTACATTTTCGTCACGGCGTCCTCATTTCCTCGGACCCGCCGCTTTTTCAACCGCTTGGAAGACGCGGAAAAAATTTCCGCCGAGGATGTTCCGGACGTCGTTTTCCTTATACCCCCGGGTTAAAAGCTCCGCCGTGATTCTGGGCAACAAGCCGATATTTTCCAACCCCAAGGGAGTCTCCGAGATACCGTCGAAATCCGAACCCAGGCCGACATGACCCGCGCTTCCCGTGACCTTGACAACGTGGTCGATATGGTCGACGAGCGTCTGGACATCGACCCGGGGGAGCGTCAATCCGGTGGCCCGAGCTTTGTATTCGTCGAGCACGACGTTTCGCCGTGCGGCGTCGACTTTCAAGAGGTCCTGATACGTCGCGGGCAGGCCATGTTTTGTCGCAACCTCGGCCAGAAGGGCCATTTGTCGTTTTTCAACGTCCACGTTGAGAAAGCCGGGGGAAAAATTGATGCCGATGACGCCGCCGTTCTTGGCCAAGGCTTTGAGCATGTCATCGCTCATGTTCCGGTGGTGCTCGGAGAGGGCCCGGCAACACGAATGTGAGGCAACGACCGGCGCCGTGGAGACGCGGAGGACATCCCAAAATGTCTCATCATGGGCGTGGGAAACGTCGATGATCATCCCGAGTTTGTTCATGTCCCGGACGACCTTTTCCCCGAATTCGGTCAGCCCGCCGAGCTCGGGCGCGGCGTCGCCCGAGGCGTCCGCCCAGTCCGTCCGGTTCCAGTGTGTCAGCGTCATGAGCCGGACCCCTTGCCGGTAGAACCCCTGGAGGAGACTCAGGTCGTTTTCGATCGCGTAGCCGCCTTCGATGCCGATCAAGAGGGCCGTTTTCCCCGTGTTCCGTAGGCGCTGGATATCGGCCGTCGTCAAGACGATTTCGAGGTCGTCGGGATTCCCTTCGGCCAGCCGATGGACCGACTCGATTTGCCCGATCGCCTTATGGGCCGCCTGTTTCTTCTCCATCTCGTTCTGGGGGACCGGAACATAGCAGGCAAAGACCTCGAGGTCGACCGCGCCGCGTTTGAGCTTGGGGATGTCGATGTGGCCTTGGGGCAGGTCCTGTTTCAAGTCCTCGCCGGCCATGACGCGGCCGATCGTATCGCAGTGCAGGTCGGCGACGAAGGCGTCCTTATGGACGAACTCGGCGCGAAACGTGGGGTCAAGCAGGTTCGACCGGCTGTCGGCCAAATGCGTTAGGATCTCGCAGTGATACTGCGTGGCCAGGCCCAGCAGGGCCGGGTCGATGGTCTCGGCCCGGTCTCCGGGAAAATGGTACTCGGGGTGTTCGTCATCCAACCCGCGGGTCAAAATATTTCCAGTCCGGAGGCTGAAGGAGGCCACGCCTTTATTCCAGAACGAAGTGTGGTCCGAACCTCGATAATTGAGTCGGTAGTGGAGCTTGTGGATCATGTCCGGGTCCAGCCCGGCCTTGACGACTTCGAAGAGGCGGCCGTATTCATACATCCCTCCCACATAGAGGTCGGTATCGCCCGTGCCGACCATGTCGATATTCATGTACAAGACAGTTTTATCGAGCGGCAAAACAGGATGCTCGGTATAATAGCGCGACCCGACTGCGCCCTGTTCTTCGCCCGCCCACGCGGCGAAGACGATCGTCCGGGCCGGTTTGAAGCCGCTCGCGACGAGGGTCCGGGCCGTTTCGAGAGTGACGCCGACGGACGTGGCGTTGTCGTCCGCCCCCGGATAAACAAAGCCGTCGAGGCCGACGCCCAGATGATCGAGGTGCCCCCCCATGACAATGCCCTCGGATTTGAGTTCGGGGTCGCTTCCCGGAAGAACGCCGATGACGTTAGGGGCGGAGCGTTCTTCCCGGATAAAGTGCGCTTCGATCACGGCCGTTGCCTCCAGGACGTTCGACCGGGGCCCGCCCAATCTCAGGATTTTACTCACCCGGTCCCGCCAGCTCGAGCGGGAGGCATAGAACGCGTCGTCCAGAAAATTCCGGCCGGCGCGAAGAACGACGAAACCGGGAGGACAAACCCCCGAACCCACGTTCGCGGGCGCGGTCCTCGCGATCGGCGGCTGGCCGGGTTCGGCCAGGTCCATTTCGATAAGACCCACGGCCCCCTTGTCCCGCGCGAGTTTGACCTTGCGTTCGAGCGTCCACAGCCGTCTGGCGTCCGGCTCCCAGGTTCTCGGCGCATCGGGGAGGATGATGAGGATTTTGCCCTTGGCGTCCAGGCCGGAATAATCGTTCCAGGGCGGTTGATCCTGGACAATGCCGTAGCCGGCGAACGCAAGGCGGCCTCGCGCAACCCCGGACCCCGTCCCGGCCACGGGCACGAAATCTCGGGTGCGGCCCGCCCTGTAAGAGAAGTGCCGCGGCGAAAGGAGCTCGAGCCGGACGGGCAAGTCGAAATTGGACCAGGACTTGAAGGGGACGGTCTGAAAATACGTGCCCCGTTCGCCACCGGGGGTAAGCCCGCATTCTTTCATCTTCGCGGCGACATACTCCGCCGCTTTTTGGTATTCAAGCGTCCCGGCTTTGCGTCCTTTGAATGCGTCAGCGGCAAGATTTCGGACATGGGCATACGCTTTGAACCCATCCGGGTGAAGGGTCGGTCTTGAGGTCGACTGCGGGTGAAGGCCGGAAACGGCCAGGACGAAGAGCCCGAGGACGGCACATCGGATTTTTTTCATGCGGAAATCCTCACTAAAACGGAAGCGTGACGCTTGGACCATTCGAAAGACATCACTTTATTAAATTTGGGGACGGTTTTCAAGCGAACGGGCGTTCCCGTCTTGAAATGTTCAAGAGTTCATGGTACATTAGCCGTCAATTTCGACAGTTCTCGCCCAAGGAGCGCCCATGGTCAAGCACGACGTCAAGGATTTGAAACTTGCCGAAAAAGGACGGCTCCGAATGGAGTGGTCCGGGCGGTTTATGCCCGTCCTGAATTCCATCAAGGCGGCGTTCGCCAAGGACAAACCCCTCAAGGGCATCCGTCTCGCGGCGTGTCTTCACGTTACGACCGAGACCGGAAACCTGATCGAAGCCCTGAAACTCGGCGGCGCGGAGGTGCGGCTGGCGGCCTCGAACCCGCTCAGCACCCAGGACGACCTGGCCGCGGCCCTCGTCGAGTTTCATGACGTCCCGGTTTTCGCGATTAGAGGCGAAGACCAGAAGACCTATTACAGCCATATCCACAGCGCCCTGGACGTCAAACCTCATATCACCATGGACGACGGCGCCGACCTCGTCAACACGATCCATACGAAACGCCCGGAGCTTCTCAGGGGGATCATCGGCGGTACGGAAGAGACGACGACGGGCGTTATTAGGTTGAAAGCCATGGCCAAGAAAGGCGCCCTCCGATATCCCATCATCGCCGTCAACGACGCTAAAACAAAGCATTTCTTCGACAACCGCTACGGCACGGGGCAAAGCACGCTTGACGGCATTCTCCGGGCGACGAACGTCCTTCTCGCCGGTTTGAATTTTGTGGTTGCCGGTTATGGCTGGTGCGGCCGCGGCGTGGCCATGCGCGCCTCTGGCGCCGGGGCGCGGGTCATCATCACCGAAGTCGACCCCCTCAAGGCCATCGAAGCGGTCATGGACGGCTATGATGTCCTGCCTATGGACCAGGCCGCGAAAATCGGCGATATCTTTGTGACCCTGACGGGGGATAAAGGCGTGATCGTGCGGCGTCATTTCGAAAACATGAAAGACGGGGCGATCGTGGCCAACTCGGGTCATTTCAATGTCGAGATCGATATCCCCGCCCTGACTAAGCTCTCGAAAAGCACGAGACGAATTCGGGAATTCGTGGACGAATATGCGCTCGCCGATGGCCGCAAGATCTATCTTCTCGGGGAAGGCCGGCTCATTAACTTGGCGGCGGCCGAAGGCCATCCGGCCATGGTCATGGACATGAGTTTCGCCAATCAGGCGTTCAGCACCCTGCATCTCGTCCGTGAAGGACGGACGCTTAAGAAGGCCGTTTATCCTGTTCCCAACGAAATCGACGAGAAGATCGCTCGGTTGAAACTCCGAACGATGGGGATCACGATCGACAAGCTGACGGCGGCCCAGAAAAAGTATCTCTCCGTCTGGAACGAGGGGACCTGAACCTTCCGGGCGGGGAGTCCCCTCCGGCCCGCTATTTCAGGCGCTTCAAAAGGTCCTGGATCTTGGCCTTGAGTTCGTCGGTTTTGGCCTGAGGAAAAATTTTTTCCAAAAGATCTTTCGCTTTGGACTTGTCTCCGCTTTTATAATACGTGGCGGCCAGGTTGAAGCTGACGTTGAGTTCGTTCGGAACGAGCTTGAGGGCCTGCTGATAGCTCGCGATGGCCGCGTCGTATTTCTCCCGCCCGTCATAGATCAGGCCTTCGAGGTTCCAGGCAAGCACTGATTTCGGATATTTCTGGAGGGATTTTTGAACGAAATCGAGGGCCCCGTCGAGCTTGTTCTGCTGGTAATACAGCTTTGCCAAGTTGTAGCTGGCGTTGTAGTTCTGGTCAAAGGCGAAGGCTTTTTTAAATTCCGCCTCGGCCGGGTCGACCTCTCCGGATTCCTGGTAGACCGTGCCGAGGTTGTTGTGCGCTTCGGAGAAATCCGGCTTGATGTCGAGGCATTTCTGCAACGCCTGTTTGGCTTGGGGAAGGTTCCCCTTCATCATGTGCGCCAGCCCCAGGAGGTTATAAGAAAGATAATGGCGCGGGTCGAGGGCCAGGGCTTGATTCAAGTATTTGAACGCGTCGTCTGGCACGTTGTATTGAAGGCATACGACGGCTTTATCATATTGATACTGCGGGTCCTTTTCGCGTTGCATCTCGAGTTTTTTTTGGGCCGAGACGCAAGACATCAGCCCCAGAGCCGCAATTCCGAGAATGATGAGTTTTCGTTTCATGGGCGTCCTCGTTTCTTTATTCCTCTTTGAGCGACCTCGACATGAGGTCCGCCAGGGCTTTCCGGGGGTCTTTCCCGCGATATAGCACTTGATACACCTGTTCGACGATCGGCATATCCACGTTTTCCCGTCGGGCAAGCTCCCGGGCCGAAACGGTCGTCGGCAGGCCCTCCGCGACCATTCGCATATGCGAAATGATGTCCCTGAGGCGGCGACCGCGGCCGAGCTCGAAACCGACGCTTCGGTTCCGGCTGAGCGGGCCCGTGCACGTCAGGAGGAGGTCGCCCATGCCGGCCAGCCCGGCAAAGGTGTCGCGATGGGCCCCCAGTTTGAGACCCAGGCGTGCGATCTCGGCCAACCCGCGCGTCATCAGCGCCGCCCTCGAATTATAACCGAAGTCCATCGCGTCCGAAAGCCCGGCGGCGATCGCAATGACGTTTTTTAAAGCGCCGGCCAGCTCGACGCCGGTCACATCCTGGCTCGTATAGACGCGGAGGCTCGGCCCGCTGATCAAATGCTGAACGCGCTTCGCCCAGGCCGCCTCGCCCGAGGCCAGGACCAGAGCCGTCGGGTGGCGTTCGGCGACTTCGCGGGAAAAACTGGGCCCTGAAAGAACGCCCACTTTCGGGTGTCGCGACGGTCCGCATTCCTCACGCAGCACCTGGCTCATCCGCATCAGCGTCCGTTTTTCGATACCTTTCGTCAGGCTGACGATCGCCTGGTGCGGTTCGAGATGCGGGGCGAGTCGGGCATAGACTTTCCGGCAGTAGGCCGACGGGACGGCGATAAACAGGAGGTCGGAGCCAGCCATCGCGGCCTCGATACCGTGATGGAAAGAGACGTCATCGGAAAACGTAAATCCGGGGAGGAAGACCGGGTTTTCACGGCGTTCGACCATGGCCGCATATATTTCGGGCTCCCGGACCCAGAGTTTTGTCCGGAGGCCGAGCCGGCCGAGATAGAGCGCGAAAGCCGACCCCCAGCTCCCCCCGCCGATCACGCTCGCGTTCATGGTGTGGCCGCCGCCTTCTCGCCGAATTTCCGCTCCTGTCCGCGGACAAGCCTGCGGATGTTCGCCGCGTGCCTTATCAGGATAACGAAAAGGATGGGCAGGCTCAAGACGATCAGGATCCCGGGCGTCTTGGTTACGGCCATGAAGAGAGGAAAGGCCACCGCGGCAAGGATCGAGCCGAGCGAGACATAACGGGTCCCGACGACGGTCAGGACGAAGAGCCCGAGACTCATCACGGCCGAAAGGGGGGCGATGGCGAACATCGCCCCGGCCGCGGTCGCAACGCCTTTGCCGCCCTTGAAACCGATATAAACGGGGAAGCAGTGGCCGACAACCGCGAACCCGGCCGATACCGCGGCAAGGTTCGGGTCGGCGAAAACCTTGAGAACCGCGAAAGCGGGCCCGAACCCCTTGGCCAGGTCGATCACGGCCACCGGAAGAGCGTATCGCCATCCTTTGAGCCGGAGGATGTTCGTGGCGCCCGTCGCGCGGCTTCCGAAGTGACGGATATCCTTTTTTTCGCTGGCCCGAAAAATCAGGTATCCCGAAGGGAGCGCTCCGATCAAATAGCTCATTACCGCGATGATTAAAATCGTCATGAAAGCGGTCCTTCGTCGAGGACCGAGTAGACGGCTCCTCCGGGTGTCAGGACGCTCTTGAAAAGCGTCAACGTTCGTACGGTCATGGCGCCGAAATCCGTGCTTCGGTTTCGCTCGATCTCGGCGATCACGTCGCTCAGCCTGGACGCGGATTTTACCCGACCGAGCGTCACGTGAGGATGGAACGGCCTCATCTCCCGGACGAATCCCAGCCGTTCGAGGTTTGACTCAAGCCTGTTG
>JBGOYP010000082.1:0-8579 GCA_041479785.1 Candidatus Aminicenantia bacterium
CAAATCGACCCCGACCAGATGAAACGGGTCCTGATCAACTTGATCGACAACGCTATTGACGCCATGAACAAAAAAGGTAAAATTGCCCTTCGCGTCCATTTCGACAAAGAGGCCAACCAGGTGATCATCGACGTCACGGACACGGGTCCGGGCATCCCGGTCGAGGACAAAGACAGGATGTTCCTGCCGCATTTCTCGACGAAGAAAAAAGGAACCGGTCTCGGGTTGGCCATCGTCAACCAGATCATGAAAGAGCATAACGGCACGGTCCAGGCCCAGAACAACCGGACCGGCGGGGCCACGTTCACCCTCCGGCTGCAGGCATGATGTCCGACCGCATTCTCGTCGTCGACGACGAATCCAGCATCCGGTCGTCCCTCCAGGGGATCCTCGAGGACGAAGGCTACGAGGTTCAGACCGCCGAAACCGGCGAAAAGGGCCTGGAGCTTATTCGGGCGCGCGAATTCGGGCTCGTCCTGCTCGATATCTGGCTGCCGGAGATGAGCGGGATCGACGTCCTGAAACACATCCGGGCGTTCGAAGACCGCCCGCCCGTCGTCGTCATTTCGGGGCATGGGACGGTCGAGGCGGCGGTCCAGGCGACGAAACTCGGCGCATTCGATTTCCTTGAGAAACCTCTGTCGCTCGACAAGGTCGTCGTCACGGTCAAGAACGCCCTTCGCCAGCACAAGCTCGAAGAGGAAAACCTTCAGCTCCGGGAGCGCCTCCGGGCCCGGCTCCATCTCGTGGGAAAAAGCGCCCCGATCCGCAAGCTGCGCGAGGACATCCGCAAGGTCGCGCCGACGAACGGACGCATCCTCATCTCTGGCGAGAACGGGACGGGCAAGGAGCTGGCCGCGCGCCTGATCCATCTTCAGAGCCTGCGCAAAGACAAGCGCTTCGTCGAAATCAACTGCGCCGCGATCCCCGACGACCTCATCGAAAGCGAGCTCTTCGGCGTCGCCCGGGGGCACGCCCCGCTGGGCTTCAAGGACAAAAAGGGGAAGCTTTTCCTGGCGGACGGAGGGACGCTCTTCTTGGACGAGATCGGTGAAATGAACCCCAAAGTCCAGTCCCGGCTTGTCAAAGCCCTCGTCGGCGGAACGGCCGAGCCGGTCGGGGCCGGAGAAGGCTTCCCGTTCGACGCGCGTCTCATCGCCGCCACGAGCCGGAATCCCAAGGACCTGATCGCCCTAGGGAAGCTCCGCGAAGATTTGTTCTTCAAGCTCAACGTCATCCCGATGCACATCCCCCCTCTTCGGGAGCGAACCGAGGACATCTCGCTCCTGATCGGCTATTTTCTCAAATTCTACGCGCTCGAATACGGCAAAAAGCCCAAGACGATGTCCCCCGAAGCGGCCGACGCCTTCCGGAACTATACTTGGCCGGGAAACGTCAGCGAACTGATGAACGTCATCGAACGCTTTGTCATCATGGTCGAGGACGACGAGATCGGCGTCGGCCATCTGAACCTGCTCGTCGAAATCCGCGAGCACGGAGAAATCCCGGGGCTGGCCGCCGCCCGCTCGCTCCATGAAGCGTCCCTGGCCTTCGAGCGGGGATACCTCCAGCGGGCCCTCGTCCGGAACGGATGGAACGCGGCGCGGACGGCTGCGGAACTGGGGATCACGCCGGACGTTCTCAAGGACAAAATCAAAACCCACCGCATCCGTTTTCTCAACTGACGGCGCGGACATGCCGACCGACCAAGCCGAAGCGATCGTCCTCCGGTCGCTGCCGCTCGGCGACCAGGACAAGATTGTCGCTTTTCTCACCCGCGATAAGGGTGTCCTCCGCGGCGTGGCGAAAGGGGCCCGCAAGTTCGGCAACCGCTTTGGGAGCGCCCTCGAGCCCCTGTCGCACGTGACGGTCTTCTTTTACGAGAAGGAGCGCCGGGAGCTGGTCACGGTCAGCGGGTGCGACCTCCAGGAATCCTTTTTCGAGATGCAGGCCGAGCTCCGGACCTCACTCACGCTCACGTATTTCGCCGAGCTCATCGAGGAATTCCTCCCCGTCCGGGCCCATCACGAGGACCTCGCCTTCCGGCTTCTCCTGTCCGTACTGAAGGCCATCAAAGGCCGGGGCGACCTCTCCCTGCTCGCCCGCTACTTCGAGGCCTGGTTTCTCCAGATCAACGGGTTCTTGCCGGAGGTCCGCCGCTGCCGGGCGTGCCGGAAAATCCTGGACGCCCGGGGCTGGCTGGCGCCGAAAAAGGATGGGGCCTACTGCGACGCCTGCGCGCCGGCCCGGAAGGACGACGTCGGGCCCGAACTCGGCCGGTTTATCGACTGGGTCCGAGGCCATGCTCCGGAGGCCGCGGCCGCCGGGCCGTTCTCGGCCGAAGAGCTCGCTTCGATAGGAAAAAACCTGCAGGCGATGATCGTCTTCCATTTGGAGCGCGAGCCGAAAAGCCTGCGCTATTTAAAATAAAGGATAGCGAAGACGGCCATGATCCAGAGGACGACCGCGACGAGCAGCGGCCGGTCCTTGAGGAGCAGTTCTTCGGGGCTGCCGCCCTTCCCCTTCTGGTGAACAAGGTAGAGGTAGCGGAAGATACCGTAGAGCACGAACGGCATCGTATAAATCAAGTTCTCGGTCCCGAACTTCTGGACTGTTTCCGGCGAGACTGTGTATAAGCAATAGGCGATGACCGTCGACGCGGTGACGACCGAGATCATCTGGTCGAGGAGATACGCGCTATATTCCTTGAGGATTGGGCGGTGGCTCGAAGCGTTGTCTTCGAGCAGGACGAGCTCGTGCCGGCGCTTGTTCATGGCGATGAAGAGCGCGAGGAGCGTCGTGCAAATTAAGAGCCAGGAGGACAGCGGGACGGCGATCACGAAGCCGCCCGCGACGACGCGGAGAACGAATCCCGCCGCGATGATGAAAACGTCGAGGATGACGACGTGTTTGAGCTTCAACGAGTAAGCGACCTGCAGGACGAGATAGACGGCCGCGACGATTAGGAAATTCCGGTTTAGGAGCGCGGCCGCGGCCAGGCTGGCGAGGGCGAGGCCGGCCGCCAGGCCGACCGCCAGCGGCCGCCCGACGCGTCCCGCAGCGATCGGCCGCTTGGATTTTTTCGGATGGACCCCATCCTCGGCGAAGTCCAGGACGTCGTTGATGAGATAGACGGCCCCGGACAGGACGCAAAAGACCCCGAAGGCCGCGAGCGTCCTCAGGAGGAGCGAAATGTCGCGAATTTTGAGAGAAAAGAGCAACGCGGCGAAAACGAAGAAATTTTTCGTCCATTGCGTCGGCCGCAGGGACCGGAAAATGTCGAGGATCATCGCGGACCGTTCACTACGAAAGTCGGCGCTATTCTACACTATTTGTCGCCGCAAGAATAGGCATCAGGTTGACCCTCGGCGAACTGGACCGCAAAAAATGATCGCCGCGCGTTCGGACCGCGCTTAGTAATCCACGGTCGTCGCGGAGGTCGCCGCCGTGTTAGAGAGATAGACGATGAGGATGCGGAGGCACATAAAAATGATGCCGCCGGCGAGGACGATCGTATAGAGCGTCAGCAACGCCACGTACACCGTCGACTTCCGGCCCGACGTGTCCAGGGGGAACAGGAGGTCGAAGACCGTCTTTCCGAAGAGGATGATCATGATGACCACGCCCGTCGCCGACCTGTAGAAATACTCCGTGGCCCGGAGGAGCTCGACCTTATCGAGGGTGAAGAGCGGAATGACGAGCCAGGCCGTGAACCCCCAGAGAAAAACGATAAATCCGACCCGGATAAATTTTTTCGAGTTCGCCGCCGCGCTGCTGTCCATTGACTCAGACGATAGCCTTTTTCCGGCCGGGTGTCAAACGGAAAAATATTGAGGTACAATAGACCGTCCATCGCCATGGTTCGCCAAAACACAACGACATCCTCCGGCCGGGGCGGCCTTCTTCTGACCCTTCTCGTCCTGGCCTTGGCCGTCGATTTCGCGGACCAAGGCCTCCTCAGCCCGCTCCTCAACCCGCTCCTTCGCGAGTTCTTCGGGTCCACGGCCGACGTCGTCCCGCTGGGCTGGGTCGTCTTCGCCCTGACGGTGTTATCGGCGGCGGCCATGATCGCCGCGGGAGTCATGGCCGACCGGACGGCCCGCCGCCGCATCATCGCCGCCGGCCTTCTCGTCATGAGCGCGGCGTCCCTTCTGGCCGTCCTTGCTCCGCGCGGCCGGAGCGGGTACGCCGTCTTTTTCGTGACCCGGGCGCTCGGCGGGATCGGCGCCGGAGCCGTTCTCCCGGCCGCTTTTTCCATGGCCGGCGACGTCATCCGGCCGGGGCGCCGCGCCACGGCGTTCGGCGTCATGTCCATGGCCATGCTCGTCGGCCGGATGGCCGGGTTCGGCCTGGGCGGCTTTTTCGAAGCCCGCTGGCGCCTGGCCTATCTCCTCCTCGGCCTCATGATATTAGCCCTGGCGCCATTCTTCCTCGTCCTGCGCGAACCGCGGCGCGGAGCGCGCGAGGACGAGCTCCAGGCCGCCCTGCTCGCGGGCGCCGAGTACCGCTTCCGCATCACGAAAAAAGATGTTCGTCTCCTCCGGGCGACGAGGAGCAATTTCTGGCTGATCGTCAATTTCATCGACGCTTTTCCGGGGTCGATCGTCCTCTTTCTCATTTTTAAATACATGAAGGAACGGCACAACCTCGAGGCGGCGGCCGTGAACGCCACCATCCTGGTCGTCGCCGTCGCCGGAGCCCTGGGCGCCCTGGCCTTCGGTCGCATCGGCGATTGGGGTTTCAGGCGTGATAAGCGGGCGAAAGTCTGGACGGCGCTGTTCTGCAACGCCGTTCCGATCCTATTCATGGTCCTCTTCCTTGGCTCAAACGTCCGCATCCCCGACCGGGCCGGCCTGGCCGGCTCGTTCGCCGCGCCCGGAATGCTCGGGCTCGTCCTGACGATCGCGGCCGCGATGTTCGTGAACCAGGGTGTCAATCCCAACTGGTACGCCTCGCTGACCGACGTCAACCTGCCCGAGCACCGGGCGACCATGATCTCGCTGGCATCCGTGATGGATATGGCCGGCAACGCGCTCGGTCCGCTCGTGGCCTCCTATATCGCGACGGCTTTCGGACTCCGGGCCGCGATGGGCTCGGTCATCGTCTTTTGGATCGCGAATATCGCCTTCTGGTGGCCCGTCCTGAGACATATCCGGGCCGACCTCGACCGTGTCCACGGCCGGCTCGGCGAACGGGCCGCCGCTTTGACACGGGAAGGAGCGGGCTTTGGCCGGTGACAAGGTGTCCATCCTGTATAACCCGTCGGCGGGTATGGGCCGGGCGCTTAAACATAAAATCGCGCTCGAGCGCTTCCTGCGGCATTTCGGGGTCCGCTACGACCTGGTCATGACCCAGAGCGAAGACCATCTCCGGCAATTGACGCGCGACCACGCGACGCGATACGGGACCTTGGTCGGCGCCGGGGGCGATTCGACCTTCCACATCATGGTCAACGAGATCATCCGGTCCGGCGCCGACATCGTCTTCGGCATGATCGGCGTGGGTTCGTCGAACGACGTCGCCCGCGAGTTCGGCGTCGGGTCGCTGTTCGATGCCTGCCGAGCCCTCAAGGACGGCCGCATCAGGCCGATCGACCTCGGCTGCGTCCGGGCCGAAGGACGACAGGTCGCGACCTTTCTCGGCCAGGCGAACATCGGCCTCGGCGCGTTCGTCAACAAATATGTCGCCGACGCCGGAGCCCGAACGCCGCGGCTCGCCAAACGCCAGACCCTGGCCGGCCTCCTCGGGATCGGGTCGGCATTTCGGAGGGGCGCCGTCCCGCTGCGTCTGACTCTGGAATCCGCAGCCGGCCGTCTCGACGGAGAGTTTGTCGCCGCGATCTTCAGCAATATCCGGTATTGGGCGACGGGCCGGGTCATTGCCCCCGCGGCGCGCCCCGATGACGGGGCGCTCGACGCTTGCGTCATCGGCCGCTGTTCCTTTTTTCAACTGGCCCGCATCGCGCGGCTGGCCCGCCGGGGCCGGCACGCAAAAGCCCGCCAGGTCGTGTTCCGGACCGCCGAGGAGTTCGCGGTCCGCTCGGAAACGCCGTTCGAGATTCAATCGGACGGCGAAATCGTCAAAACGCCGGACGGCCGGACATCGTTCCGCGAAGCGGTTTTTGACGTGCTGCCGCGGGCGTTGAAGATCGTGAGCCCCTGACCGATGGCTCGGGGCGATGTTTGGTCAGGACGTCAAGGCCCCGGATGAGCCGGCCGGGCGCGGAGCAACACGTTTCAGGCCGAGAAACAAGAGATCCCGCGCTTCCGGCAAAAGAGGATCGGTCATTTAACGATGATGACGGAATGCGTGTCGGAGACGAGAACGAGCGGTCCGCTCGTCGTCACGCTTTGCGCCTGGCCGGGAGTATCGAACGACGCGACGAGCTTCGGCCCGGCCGGGTCCGAAATATCTATTTTTTTTACGCCCGCGTTGCCGTCGGCCATATAGGCGAAGTCACCGGCGAGCGCGATCGCGCTCGCAAAATCCCCGGCGGCGAGTTTTCCCAGGGTCTTCGGGACGGACGGACGGCCGACGTCCACGACGATGAGTCCCGCGGGGCCCGAGGCGATATACGCCAGCGTTCCGCGGACGGCCACTCCGCTGGGCTCGCCCTCGAGCTTCAGGCCCCCGGCCTCGACCGGTGCGGCCGGGTCCGCGATATTCACGACATGGAGCCCCGAATCGCTGTTCGCGAGATAGGCGTAATCTCCGGACACGGCCAGCCCGTATGTGAATCCCCCCAAGGACAACGAACCCGCGATCTTGGGCGCCCGCGGGTTCTCGAGACTAAGGACGAAGAAGCCGGCGTTGTCGGCCGTGAGATACGCCCAAGGGCCGCGGACGACGATCGCGCGCGGCACGCCCGAGGGCATGTTCCAAACGGTCGCGAGCCGCGGTTTCGCCGGGTCCGCGATATCGAAAATCCGGACCGACCAGCGGTCCGTGACATACGCGTATCCGCCGGCGACGGTCAGGCTCTGAACGCCGCGGAATATGGCGGTCCCGGCCGTCGAAACGGGATGGGCCGGGTCGGACAGGTCGAGCGCCTGAAGGCCGGACAGCTCACCGACCGAATACGAATAGCGGTCCTGCGCCGCGGTCGCGACGATCGAGCTGGGCGTAAAGAACGTCCCGGCCGGAACGGGCTTTTTCGGCTCGGCGATATTCACGAAAAAAAGGCCGGAGAAATAATCGACAACGGTCGCGAACGTCCCGCTCACGACGACGCGCCAGCCTTCGTTGTACATCGTGTATTTGTTGGTCGAAGCGAGGATGGGGGCGTCCGGCGCCGAAATATCGAAGACCTGATAACCTCCATCATATAGGCTTCCGAGGCAAAGCGTCCGTCCGTCCGCGGAAACGCTGTGGGCGTAGCCCGACGCCTCCAGGACTCTCACCTTCTTCGGCACGGACGGAATTCCGATATCGACCACGGACAAACCCGAGGCTCCGTCCGCGACGTAGGCATAGCGGTCAATGACAGCGACGGACTCGGCCGTCCCGTCCGTGTCGAGCGTGCCCAAGAGTTTCGGGCCGCTGGGTTGGACGACGTCGATCACGGCCAGCCCCGCGCTTCCGTCGGCTAGATAAACGAAGCCGTCCCGTTTAGCAAGAGATAAGCCTTCGCCGGGCGAATCCCATTGGCCGATGAGTTTGGGCGAAGAGGGATTCTCCGCGTCGACGACGAGCAGGCCCTGGTCTCCGGCGGCGACGAACACGTAGCGGCCGTCAACGATGACCTCCCGGGCTTCCCCCGTCGTGGGGAGGACCGATTTGAGGACGGGCGATTTCGGGTCCGAGATATCGACGATGTTCAACCCTTTCGTTCCCGCCGCGACGAACGCGAGGTCCTGGCGGACGGCGACGGCATAGCCTCCGCCGAGAAAGAGCTGCGAGATCTTGACGGGCCTTTTGACGTCCGAGACGTCCAGGATTCCAAGCCCGTTGATAAAAGCAACATACGCAAGCGTTCCGCGGATTTCGATATCCTGGGCCCTGGTCCAATGCGCGGACCCGACATAGTCCATCGTCCCGGGAGGCGCGGCTCGAAGAAAAGAGCCGGTCCAGGCGGATACGAGGACCAGTGCGAGAAGACTCCGTTGAATCCGTTTTGAGAGCGGCATGTGTTCCCCTCCCCCGGGGCTTAGATCATGACGTCTTCGGCCCAGCCGAGCCGGATGAGTTCGATCTTGCCGAGATCGCTGGTGCCGATTCCGTATTTCGTATCCGCGAGCTGGATGTGTTTGGGCACGGGAGGCAGCTCCTGGGCGGGGCCGAGCTCCTTGCGCCGCTTGGCCATGATCAGGCGCAACCCGACCGTGTCCACGGCCACGGGGTCGCGGCCGACGATCAGTCCGCGGTAATTCCAGACATAGCGCCGGCTGAAGTGGTGCGGCCCGAGGCCGTGGAACTGGGGCGTTAGAGCGCACAGGACGCACAGTCGGGTTTTTCCTTTAACCTGCGGCAGCAAAAACAGCGAGCCGAGCGAGGCGCAGCTGTCGGGATGGTACTCGGGCTGCGTCGCGCCGAACATGATGTAATTCTTGATGCAGCCCGATATGCCGGCCAGATAATGC
>JBGOYP010000083.1:0-8519 GCA_041479785.1 Candidatus Aminicenantia bacterium
CATTCCGGCGTATCCTCTCCCCAAAATATAAGATATTTGCCGTTCGTCAGTGGGAGCGGGCTATACGTTTTTTCCAGACGAGTTTCCCTGAGGAATCGGCCTTCCCGATCATAGATTAAAAATTTTGTCTTGGAGGGATCTTTGGCTATGACCTCGTTTTGCGGGCTGATCAGTATTGTCCCTCCGTATTCTAACTCGCCCGGCCCCTGGCCGAACCGCACAAACGATTTCACAAAGCGTCCTTCCGAACTGAATTTGAACGCAAAATTATCTTTACTCTGCCACTGAATGACAAAAATATTGCCTTCTTGGTCGACATCAAATGTCTCGATGTCGGCCAATCCGATTTTCAGCATATCTTCCTTTTCCGTATCGATGGAAAATGCCCGTTCAAGAACGAGAACGCTGGATTCGCTTTTAAAGCTATACGGCTGAATATGATTCAGGACGACTTCTATGCCGTTTTCCGTCGCTCTATCGATCTTTGGCTGCTTTTGACAGGCGGATAAAAGAAAGAAACATGTCAATCTTGTAACGGCCTTTTTCATATCCTCCTCCTCGAAAAAATCGGGGTCGCGTCTACACTTAACACTTATCTTATTCTCTTTATTCTCTTATGAGAAATTCCGGCCTCATTTCCGTCTCTTCCAATAGAATCCCTTTTAACCTTAGAAGACCCTTATATGGCTAGGCAGCTTCGCATCGAATATTCAGACGCGTTCTCTATAGAAAAATCCCTTTTCGGCTGAAAAGTGTAAAGTGTAGACGCGACCCCGCTTAGGCTTGAAGTCTTTTTTGAGCCGGAGGATAATGTTGAATTCTGCCCTTCGCAGCGGACCGCTTGTCCGGTTCATCCGAGACACAAAGGAGGCGACCATGAAACGAATCGCAACCCTGTCGGCAGTTTTTCTCATCGCCGGGCTATTCGCCTTGCCGCCCGAACTTGCGTCCCAGGATACGTCTAAAATCAAGGTCCGGGACAAGGTCCCGATCGTCGCCGTCGCGTTTAACCTTCAGGACGTCCGCCTCCTCGATGGCCCGTTTCGCGAGGCGATGCTCCGCGACCAAAAATATCTCCTCGACCTCGACCCGGACCGGCTGCTGCACAACTTCCGGGTGACGGCCGGCCTCCCCTCGACCGCTCAACCGTTGGGCGGCTGGGAAGACCCGAAAGGCGAGCTGCGCGGCCACAGCGTCGGCCACTATCTGACCGCGTGCGCTTTGATGTTCGCGAGCACCGGCGACGCGCGATTCAAGGACAAGGCGAATTATATCGTCGCCGAACTGGCCAAAGTCCAGGCGGCACTACCCGCGAAAGGCTACCATCCGGGCTTCCTATCGGCCTATCCGGAAGAATTCTTCGACCGTGTCGAGAAACGGGTCCAAGTCTGGGCGCCATATTACACTCTCCACAAGATCATGGCCGGGTTGCTCGATATGGACATCTATTGCGACAACCGGCAGGCGCTCAAGATCGTGACGAAGATGGCCGACTGGGTCAATTTCCGCGTCGGCCGCCTGACCGACGAGCAGCATCAGGCTTCGCTCGAGACCGAACACGGCGGCATGAACGACGTCCTGGCGAACCTCTACGCCGTCACGGGCAACGCCGAATATCTCCAGCTCGCGTTCAAGTTCAACCACAAACGGTTGTTCGACCAATGGGCCGCCGGCGAGGACAAGCTCGACCGCCTGCACGGCAACACCCAATTCCCCAAGGTCATCGGCGCCGTTCGCGAATACGAGCTGACAGGTGAGAAACGCTGCCTCGACATCGCGACATTCTTTTGGGACCGCGTCGCGCTCCACCGGTCGTTCGTCATCGGCGGCAATACCAACGGCGAGTCGTTCTTTCCCGTCGACCAGTTCTCGAGAAACCTCGGCCCGTCCAGCACGGAAACGTGCAATACGTACAACATGCTCAAGCTGACGCGGGCCCTGTTCGCGCTCGAGCCGACCGCGGAAAAAATGGATTTCTACGAGCGCGGCCTGTTCAACCATATCCTGGCCTCCCAGGACCCGGCGACCGGGATGATGTGTTATTACGTCCCGCTCCGGCCGGGCGCATTTAAAACGTATTCGACGCCGAACGATTCCTTCTGGTGCTGCGTCGGCACGGGCATGGAGAATCACGCCAAGTACGGCGACACGATCTATTTCCACGACGACCGGTCGCTTTTGCTCAACCAGTTCATCGCGAGCGAGCTGACCTGGAAGGAGCGGGGTCTTGTCGTCCGCCAAGAGACCCGCTTCCCCGAAGAAGATACGACGCGGCTGTCCTTCCAATGTTCGAAACCCGCTAGATTGGCGCTAAAAATCCGCGTCCCGTCATGGACGCTCTCGGGAATCGTCGTGACGGTCAACGGACAAAAACAAGCCCTGGACGCCCGGCCGGGCTCTTACGCGATGGTCGAGCGCGAATGGAAAACCGGCGACCGCGTCGAGGTCCGCCTGCCCATGAGCCTGCGGCTGGAAGCGCTGCCCGACGACCCGAAGACGGTCGCCGTCCTGGACGGCCCGATCGTGCTGTCCGGCGATCTGGGTAAGAGCGGCTTGGAGGACACCCGGCGGTACGGCCCCAGCGCGCCGCCCCTCAACCGGATCGCCCCGATCACGGTGCCGGCCTTGGTCGGCGACGTCAAAGACGTGACGGCCCACCTCAAGCCGGTAGCGGGCGCTCCTTTGAATTTCCAAACGAGCGGCATCGGAAAGCCGCAAGACGTCCGGCTGATCCCGTTCTATAAAGCGTCCGACATGCGCTACACCGTCTATTGGAAGGTCCTCACGCCCGACGAGTGGGACAAAGACAAGTCCGACCGGGCCGCCCGTGAATCGCGCCGCCAGCAGGTCGAACGCGCCACGGTGGATACCGTAAACATCGACCAAGACCAGAGCGAAAGCGATCATGACTACCAAGGAGAGAACAGCACCCGGGGCTACTTCGGAGGAAAAAGAACGCGCGAAGCGCGCAACGGCTGGTTCAGCTATTCGCTCAGGGTACTTCCCGACAAGGCGATGACGCTCGTCTGCACGTTCGTCGGCAGCGAAGGCCGGCGACGCGCCTTCGAGATCCTGGTCGACGGCGAAAAAATCGCGAGCCAAACGCTCGAGAATCACCCGACCGAACTGTTCGACATCGAGTACAAGCTCCCGGAGACGCTCACGAAAGGCAAGCAGAGCATCACGGTAAGGTTCCAAGCATTGTCCGGCTCGACGGCAGGCAGCGTCTATGACGTCAGGATCATAAAGTAAAAACGCTCCGCGAATCGGCCGTTGAACCGGTAGCTAAAAGCGTGCTAAGGTGCGGGTATGGCCTACGACACAATCGTCATCGGCGCGGGGGTCGGGGGTCTCTATGCCGCGGCGAAACTCGCCCGCGCCGGTTTGAAGGTCCTCGTCCTCGAAAAGAACCCCCATATCGGCGGAACGAGCTATCTTTTCCGCCGCGGCGGCTATTCTTTTCCCATGGGGCCGCTCGCATTCGGCTATCCCGGCCGGGTCGAATCGTTCATGGAGGACATCAGCCTCGAAGACGAAATCGAATTCCGGCGCAATCATTTTCAGCTCATCGCGCCCGACCTCGATATCGTCTATTCGCAACCGTTGGCCGGACTTGAAGAAGACCTGCGCCTGTTGTTCCCGGAAGAAAGCGACGGCCTCCGGCGCGTTTTTGCGGAAATGAGGAAGATCCTGAACGCGGTCGAGAGCATGGGGGATCCGACACTGGACCCGACCGCATCGGCGTCTCCGATTCTCGCCTGGGCTTCAACCTCGTCGCGTCCTTTGCTCGAATCGCAGATTTCAAACGCGACTCTCCGGAACCTAATCGGCTCGATGGGGACAGAGCCTCCGGATATGTCGCTTTTAAACCTGTCGCTCACGTGGCGAGTGATGTCCGAGGTCGGAATCTGGTTCCCGTCGATCGGGATCCACGGCCTATGCCGGAGGATGGCCGCGGCCGTCGGCTTTTCGGGCGGCGAAATCCGGACCGGAGAACCGGTGACGAAAATTCTCGTCGCGGGCGGACGGGCGGTGGGCGTCCTCACGGCGCGCGGAGTCGAACTCCGGGCATCGCACGTCGTCTCGAATGCGGATTACAAGAAAACGTTTCTCGAGCTGATCGCTCCGGAGGACGTCCCGCCGGACCATCTCGCCCTCGTCCGTGACACGCCCTATACTGAATCGGAGTTGTGCGTCTATTGCGGCGTCAAGCCCGGGCGCGTCGATTTCCGCCGGATGCGGGCAACGCATTTGTTTTATAGAAGGGTCATCCGGCCGGACGCGGACCGCAAGGCCGATGATTTCGACAATATGGAAATCGAAGTATGCCGCTTTTCCGACGACGCTCCGGAGACCGTCCCCAAAGGACGGGCGTCGCTCGTTCTCCGTGTGCCTTTCGCCTATGAAGCCGTGGCCGCTTGGCGCGCCGGAGAAAAAAAGCGGAAGGCCGGTTACTGCGAGGAGAAAAACCGGCTGGTTTGGAAGCTCATCCGAACGGTCGAGACCGTCCTCCCCGGTCTGGCGGATGCGGTCGAAATCATAGACGCCGCCACGCCGCTGACCTACCGGGATTGGGGCCAGCGGACGCTCGGCTCGATCGCCGGCTGGTCATGGTCGCCCGAAACGGCGGCGGGTTTCCCGGACAGGCTTTTGGTCCGGACGCCGGTGGACCGTCTCTATGCGGCCGGCGTTTATGCCGCGCGCGAGCTCTTCCTGGGCGGAATTCCGACCGCCCTCTACACCGGCGGTCTGGCGGCCGACCTCATCATCCATTCCGGCATTCAGGGTCCCGCCTAAAATTGGAAAATGCCGCGGCGAACGTTATTTCTTGAGATAGCTCAGTCCATCGACAACGACGTCTCTTTCTTTAAGGTCGCCCGAGACGATTTCCGTATAAATCCTGTCCGTGATCCCGGTTCGGACCGAGACCGGGGCTAGACTCCCGTCGTCCTTCAAGACCCAGACATCGGGGCCGGGCTTAACGGCCGCCCGCTTTATTTTCACGACCGTTTTCTTTGCGGGTTTCGCAGATACCATCTGGGCCAAGGCCGGCTCGAAAGCGAGCGCCGACGGCCGGACGCGGAGGACGTTCTTCGCTTCGGCGGTGATGATGTTGACGGTCGCCGTCATGCCGGGAAGAAGCTTTCCGTGCGTATCTTCGACCTCGACGAGCGTCGTGTAGGTGACGACGTTCTGGGTCAGGTCCGACCCGAACCGGACCTGGACGACGCGGCCGGAAAACGGCGTATCTGGATAGGCCGTCACGGTGAACACAACGTTCTGCCCGACGCGGACTTGGCCGACATCCATTTCGTCCACATCGCAATCGATCATCAACGACGTGACGTCGTTAGCGATCTTGAAAAGGACGGGAGCTTCCATACGTGCGGCGATGGTCTGGCCAACGCTCACGTTACGTGATAAGACGACGCCGTCAATGGGGGAACGGATCACGGTGTTCGCAAGGTCCACCCGGCTCGCGTCGAGAGCGTCTTTCGCCTCCCGAGCCTCGGCCTGCTTCGTCAGAAGGTCGTCCTTTGCGCTCAGATATGTGAGTTCGGCCGCCTCCTTATCTTCCGAGGAAATCATTTTATTATTGAACAGGTCCAGATTCCGGTCGTATTCCTTTTTGGCCTCGTCCGCCGTGTTCTGGGCGACCTCGACCGCCGCCTGGGCCGCCTTGAGATTGGCGGCGGCCATCTCCACGTTATCTTTAAAAGGGGCCGCGTCGATCTCGGCGAGGACTTCGCCTTTCCGGACGTGGGAGTTAAAGTCGACGTTGATCTTGGTGATGGGGCCCGAAATTTGACTGCCGACGTCGACCTGGGTCACGGGAGCGAGTGTGCCCGAAGTGATAACCGTGGCCGTGATGTCGCCTTTGGCCGCGGTCTCCGTATTGAACTGAGGACGCTTTTGGAGGCCCCGATGAAGGTAATACTCAAGCCCGAAGACGAGAACCATTAAAATCGCCGCAACGAATAAAAACGCTTTTTTGGTCATTTTGACACTCTGCCTTTTTTCTACGTTAAATTAGAAAAACCGGATGATAAAAGCTTTGAGCAACCCGACCAATCAACTGCGTTTGTCCTATTTTGAGGACGATTTCCGGCCGGGTTTCGTATTTAAAGCGTACTTCTTCCCTGTCCCGCCGGGAGATAAATTATTTGCACTTGGCATAAAGCTTGCTTATTATATGAGCGGGAGTAAGCGACATGAAAAAAATACTTTTTGCGACCGCTGCGATTCTTCTTTTTTTCGCGAGCTGCCTCGTCTATGTCCCGACTGATGCCAATCGCGGCCCGCGCCCCGGGAGTTATCCAAGAGAGAACATTGAATCGTATGGCGACGTGACCCCTGCCTATTTTTATGATTACCTCTCGCCGTACGGCGCCTGGGTTCACATGTCTCCTCACGGTTACGTCTGGATTCCGCGCCACATGGGTTACCGCTGGCGGCCTTACACTTTCGGCCATTGGGTTTGGACGAACTACGGATGGGCCTGGGTTTCGGAGGAGGAGTGGGGCTGGGCGTGTTTCCATTACGGCCGATGGGGCTGGGACGAAGACATCGGCTGGTTCTGGGTCCCCGGAAACGTCTGGGCCCCGGCCTGGGTCATCTGGCGTTCGAGCCCCGACTATTTCGGCTGGGCGCCGATTCCCCCCGGCGTGGAATTCGGGCTGAGCTTCGGGTTCAGATGGGGCGATTTCGATATCCCCGGACATCACTGGATCTTCGTCGAATCGAGATACTTCATGGACCGGCGGCTGGACCCCTATATTCTTCCCTTTGAACGGAACGTCTCCATCGTCCGATATACCGAGCTGCATCGGAACGTCATCGTCCGGGATAATCGTGTCTTCAACGAGGGGATCGATGTTGACACCGTCCGGCGCGTGACGCGGGCGCAAGTCTCGCGACAGGAAATCGGGGACGCCCGCCGGCCCGGACCCGTCCGCGAAGAACTGAACCGGGTGATGATCTATAAGCCCGCGATCAGCGGCTCGGACGCAGGCGCGCCCAAACGGTTTGTCAACAAGGACGAGGCCCGGAAAGACCTGGAACAGGTCAAAATATGGGACCCCCAACGGCCTCAGGACCAGGATCCCGTCGTCATCCGCAAGAGGTTTGACCAGGAAACCAAAATCATGGAGCACAGCCAGCTCGAAGAGCTCCGGCAGATTCGCGACAGGTTCACGCAGCGCGAAACCGGCGCCCGGGATACGGTGGAGAAGAACCGGATCCAGAAAGAGCGGGATAACGCCCTGACTGAGCGGAAAAAGCTCCATGACCAGGAGCGCAAAGACCTCACCGACCGCCAAAAGAGGGACGAGGAACAAATCAAGAAGCGCATTATCAAAAAATAAAATCGGACGGCCGTTCGCCCGACCGCCGGAAGAAGTGATGTTAGCACGGGACGCCGCTCCGCATGGCGAGGAGACGTATCGTCACGATTGATCGCGGACATTGGACGCTGGGAACCGCCGCGCTTTTTCTCCTGGCGGCGCTTCCGGCCGCGCTCCTGGCCGAAGGGTCGGGGGTAAGGGGCAGCGTCTCTCTCGGATTGCTCAATCGGTACATCTTCAGAGGGTACCAGCTCGGTCAGTCTCGAGGCGTCGCCCAGCCGGCGATATCGGTCGCATGGAAGGGATTCTCGATCTCTTTCTGGGGAAATATCGATTTCAACGAACAGCCGACGCTGTCTTTTGTGCCGGACCGTCCGGGGCTCGTGAGCTTCAACGAGACTGACCTGACCTTAAGCTATACCCGAAGCATCGGCGATCTCTCCGGGACCGTCGGATTCATTTATTACGGAACAAAATACGCGGCAGAAACGGAAGAGCTCTTTTTCGATGTCTCGTTTGGCGGCTGGGGCCATCCCTCTTTGACGGTTTATCGAGATATCGATTCTTACCCGGGATGGTACATGTCCTTGACCGCGGCACAGTCTTTCCCTCTCGGCGGACGGATTACGCTCGACATCGGCGCGTCGGCGGCCGGCTTTATGGGAACCGGCGGATACTGGAAGACTCTGGTTTCAGGGACGAGGCTCTATGCCGGCAAGAAATATGGGGCCTTTCACGATGGGATGGTTAAGGCCGGCATGACTATACCTCTGGGAGAGCGATGGAGTCTGCAGCCCGTGATCCAGATTTATTTCCCTCTCTCATCGGGCGCGAGCCGCATCATTGACGGCGTGCCCTATAATCCCAGCGGCCCCGTTAAGACGTCGATCGTGTTCGGTTTAAACGGCGAGTTATCTTTTTAGAATCCGAATTTCAGGCCGAGCCTCACGCTGAACCCGTTCAAGGTATTGCGGAAGCCCCATCGCCCGTCAGAAGTCGTCTTGTCGTTTGCTTGACCGGAGGAAGAACACGTTTTATCGCCTGTCCGGGAATCCGGCATAAATAAAATTAGGTAATTATAAAAGATTTGGCACTAAATCACAGATACGCTGAGCGAGCATGTTGAAGATGTTGTCCCTCCTATTATTATACCGGAATTCCATTTCTTTGAGATAC
>JBGOYP010000084.1:0-8502 GCA_041479785.1 Candidatus Aminicenantia bacterium
ACATGCACCGGGTCCTAGCCGAATGGCCGATCGGACGTCCGCTCGGTGTGATCATCGTCCGGGGCAAGGACCGGCTCGAATTCCCGGTCACCCCGGCCGAGGCGAGATAGCGAAAGGAAAGACCATGTTCTCCCGAAGAAAGCCGGGGACGCTCTTCGGCGGATTCGGCCTCATTTTGATCGCAACCGTCGGGGGATACGGCGCGGGAGCCTCGGGCGCACCTGTTTACAAGGATCCGCGCCAACCCCTCGAAAAGCGCGTCGACGACCTGGTGGCCAGAATGACCCTGGAAGAAAAAGTCTCGCAGATGATCAACGCCGCGGACGCGATCCCGCGCCTCGACGTCCCGGCCTATAACTGGTGGAGCGAAGGCCTTCACGGCGTGGCTCGGGCCGGCTTGGCCACGGTTTTTCCGCAGGCGGTCGGCTTGGCGGCGACGTGGGATGCGGACTTGATGCTTCGCGTCGCGACGGCCGTTTCGGACGAGGCGCGGGCCAAGCATCACGAATTCGTCCGGCGCGGCTTGCACGGCATGTATCAGGGCTTGACGTTCTGGTCGCCTAACATCAACCTCTTCCGGGACCCGCGCTGGGGCCGCGGCATGGAAACCTACGGCGAAGACCCTTATCTCACGGGGCGGATGGGAGTCGCGTTCGTGCGCGGGATGCAGGGGAACGACCCGACATACCTGAAGACCGTCGCCACTCCCAAACATTACGCCGTCCACAGCGGCCCGGAGCCGGAGCGCCATGCGTTCGACGCCCAAGTCAACATGCGGGATTTTCTCGAATCTTATCTTCCTCATTTCCAGGCTTGCGTCGAGGAGGCCAAAGCGTTTTCGGTCATGTGCGCCTATAACCGCGTCTGGGGAGAAGCCTGTTGCGGAAGCGCGAAGCTCCTGACCGATATTCTCCGCAAAGAATGGGGTTTTGACGGATATGTCGTCTCGGATTGCGACGCCGTCGACGACATCCGGACAGGCCACAAACTCGTTCCAACGGAGGCCGAGGCCGCGGCGTTGGCCGTCAGGTCCGGGACCGACCTCAACTGCGGCAGCGCGTACAAATCTCTTGTCGATGCGGTTCGGCGAGGACTCCTGTCGGAGAACGAGGTCGATATCTCGGTGAAGCGCCTTTTCCGGGCCAGGTTTAAGCTCGGCATGTTCGACCCGCCGGAGCTCGTGCCCTACGCGAGAATCCCGTATACGGTCGTCGACAGCGAACCGCATCGCGCGCTCGCTCTGGAGGCGGCCCGGAAATCGATTGTCCTCCTTAAAAACGAAAACGGACTTCTTCCTTTGAATAAAAAACTGAAAACCATCGCCGTGATCGGGCCCAACGCTGCCGATGTCGAAGTCCTGCTGGGGAATTACAACGGAACCCCGTCGCACCCCGTCACCCCGCTTCAAGGGATCCGGGACAAAGTCGGGCCCGCAACCCGCATCCTGTCTGCGCTCGGCTGCGATTGGGCCGTAAATATGCCGGCCCTGGACGTCGTCCCCCCGTCCGCGTTCATGACGGACGACGCCGGGCGCAGAGTCGCCGGCTTCAAAGGAGAATATTTCGACAACCGCGATTTCGACGGCGAACCTGCCTTCGTCCGTATCGACCGGAATATCGACTTCAATTGGTGGGACGGCGCGCCCGACCCGAAATTCGACGCCGACAATTTCGGCGTTCGATGGACGGGGGAACTGGTGGCGCCCGAGAGCGGAACCTACAGGCTGGGCGCCGAGGGGTTCAACGGATTCCGGGTCGAATTCGACGGCCGGCCGCTCGTCCGGTTCAACGGCTCGCATGAGCCGCAAAAAACGTACGCGACGGTCGAACTCGTCCGGGGACGGTCGTATAAAATCAAGCTCGAATTCTTCGAGCGCTCAGGGGACGCGCGGATCCATCTTCTCTGGAAAATCCCCGGGAACGACCTAAAGGCCGAGGCTCTTGCGAAGGCCCGGCAGGCCGACGCTGTCGTTCTTTGCCTGGGTCTTTCGCCTCGGCTCGAGGGAGAAGAGATGAACGTTCCGGTCGAAGGTTTCAAAGGGGGCGACAGGCTGACCCTCGGCCTGCCCGCCGTTCAAGAAGACCTGATGAAGGCGCTCGTGGCGACCGGGAAACCCGTCGTTCTGGTTCTTCTCAATGGAGGCCCAGTCGCCGTTCCGTGGGCCGTCGAGAATGTTCCGGCGATCCTCGAGGCCTGGTATCCGGGCCAAGCCGCGGGCCGCGCTTTGGCCGATGTTCTTTTCGGCGATTACAATCCGGGCGGACGACTTCCGGTGACGGTTTACAAATCGGTCGAGGACCTTCCGCCGTTCGACGATTATCGGATGGCTGGGAGGACGTATCGCTTTTTCGAGGGCGTGCCGCTATTTCCCTTCGGTTTCGGTCTGAGTTATACCATATTTAGCTATACGAATCTGGTCGTCCCCGCGACAGCGAAGAATAGCGAGTCGGTCCAGGTTTCGGTCGAGGTCGAGAACGTCGGGCCTCGAGCGGGGGAGGAGGTCGTCCAGCTTTATGTCCGCGATATCGAATCCTCCGTTCCCGTGCCGCGCTATTCTCTCCAAGGGTTCGCGCGGGTCTTTCTGAATTCGAAAGAGCGGCAAACTGTCCGGTTTCTGCTCAATCCAGGGCAGTTTTCGCTGATCGATAAGAACCTGCGACGGATGGTCGAGCCCGGCCTTTTCGAAATCTCCGTCGGCGGAAGGCAACCCGCGGGGCCGGGATCGGTCAAAGGACCGGGAGGGCCGCTCAAAGCCGTCGTGAACGTCAGGTAAGGCCGAAGAAATTGTCAAATTCTATGCGGGATGTATTCGATATTTACGGACCATATGTCCCTACGGACGTCCTCAAATGGGGACAATTAGCCTGGTATTTGCCCGGATTATCAGATAAAGCAGGAGTTGGCATATTTTTTGTATATAATTAAGGCGGAATGAAAGAAAAATCGGTTTGGGCAAGCCTCAATTGACATATTCTATAGGAATGCTTATATATAATATATATCGGACAGACTAGTCGGCCGGATCCGGACATCGTCCGGAGGACGGCGCGGCTTTGGTCGTCTGAAAGGAGTCGCTTCCATGAGCACCACGAACGGCCTCAGAACCAACTGGCGGCGTCTTGCCTTCGGCCTCGTTATCGCGTTGGGTCTCGTTTTTGTTTTTCAGCCTGCGTTCGGACAATCCGGATATTTCGGCCGGAACAAGGTCCAATATGAAAAGTTCGACTATCAGGTCCTGAAGACCGAACATTTCGACATCTATTTCTATCCCGAGGAAAAGGACGCGGTCCGCGTCGCGGCCCAGATGGCCGAACGCTGGTATAAGCGCTATTCCCGGCTTTTCAACTACGACCTGCGATCCCGGCAGGCCTTGATCATGTACGCCAGCCATCCCCAGTTCGAGCAAACGACCGTTTTCCCGGATATCATCAGCGAAGGAACGGGGGGCGTGACCGAATCCGTTAAACGTCGGATCATTCTGCCCTTCGGCGGATCGCTTGAAGAGACCGATCATGTGATCGGCCACGAGCTCGTCCACGCCTTCCAATACGACATCGCGGCGGGATCGATTCCGATCTACGCCCAGCAGCAGGGCGGAAGCGGCTTGGAGCGCGCGCCGCTCTGGGTGGTCGAAGGCGCGGCCGAATATTTCTCCCTCGGGCCGGTCGATCCGCACACCGCCATGTGGATGCGCGACATGGTCACGAAAAAGAAGATGCCGACGATCAAAGACCTGCGAAATCCGAACAAATTTTTCCCCTACCGCTACGGCCAGGCCGTCTGGGCCTACATCGGGGGGCGCTGGGGAGACCTGGTCGTCGTTAAGATGATGAAGGACATCATTCGCGGATTGGATTATGAGAAAGCCATTGAAAAAGACCTGAGCTTGAAACTCGACGCTCTGACGAAGGACTGGCACGCGGCTCTGAAAAAGGACTATTTCCCGATTTCCGCGACGACTGTCCCGGCCTCCGCCCTCGGCCGGCTGCTCGTGAAGGGCACGGAAGAGGAAGGATTGAACGTCGCGCCCGCCTTGAGCCCCGACGGAAAACGGTTCGTCTTCATTTCCTCGCGAGACTTGTTCTCGGTCGAGCTGTTCATGAGCGACACCAAGACGGGGAAGGTCACGCGGAGGATCACTAAGACGGCGGTCGATACCCGGTTCCAGAGCATTCAGTTCATCAATTCGGCGGGCTCGTGGAGCGCCGACGGGACGAAGTTCGTCTTCGGCGCGGTCAGCGCGGGCAAACCGGAGCTGGCCTTTTTGGACGCCGACTCCAACAAGATCATAGACGAGATCCGGTTCTCCGAACTGGGCGAGATCCTGAATCCGACCTGGTCGCCCGACGGCACGAAGATCGCATTCTCGGCGCTGGCCGGCGGATACACGGACCTTTATATTTACAACCTCGAGTCCAAAGAGCTCAAAAACATGACCTCGGACCCTTACGGCGACCTCCAGCCGTCCTGGTCGCCCGACGGCCGCTCGATCGCGTTCGTCACCGAGCGGTTTACGTCGCAGCTCGCCACGATGAGCATCGGCAGCTATCAGATGGCCCTTCTCAACCCCGAGACCGGGGAGATCAAGCAGCTCCGTGCCTTTGCCGAGGGGAAGAACATCAACCCCCAGTGGTCGGCGGATTCCAAAACATTGTTCTTCGTTTCCGACCAGAGCGGAATTTCGAATGTCTATCGGATGAACGTTTCCTCAGGCGCGATCCGTCAAGTGACTAACCTTTATACGGGCGTGAGCGGGATCACTCAGCTCAGCCCGGCCCTCTCGATCGCGGCTAAGTCCAACGACCTTCTCTACAGCGTCTATAACGACGGCAACTACAGCATCTTCTCGATCGAACCGTCGGAGAAGCTCGACGGAACGGACGCCCAGGAAATGCCGTATAACGCCACGCCCGCCGTTCTCAGCCCCCGGGACCGCCAAGGATCCGAAATTCTCGGTCTCCTGAAGAGCTCCACGTTCGGGCTTCCCGATGCCTCGAAGTTCAGCGTCACGCCCTATAAACCGAAATTGACCCTCGACTACGTCGCCCCTCCGACCATCGGCGTCGGCTATGACCGCTACTATGGCGCTTATGGCGGCGGCGGCGTCGCCCTCTATTGGAGCGATATGCTCGGTTACCATACCCTAATGACCATGGCCCAAGTGAACAGCCGGCTCATGGATTCCTCGGCGATGGTCGCTTATCTCAACAACAAGAACCGGCTCAACTGGGGCGCGGTCCTTCAGAGGCTGCCGATCGTTTACGGCGGCTACAGTTACGGTCTTGGGTATGTCGGCAACCAACTCGCCACGATTGAACAGGAAATCCTCTACCGGCAAATCTTTTACGAAGCGGGTGGGTTCGCGTCCTATCCTTTCAGTCAGAGCCAGCGGTTCGAGCTGTCCGCCGCTTTTAATTACATCCAGTTCCAGAACGTCGTCTACGAGAGCGCATACGATTACTATGACGGCTATCCGATTTATGTCGACGAAAGGACGGATTTGCCGTCCCCGAACGGACTCGCCATGGCCTATCTTGGGGCCTCCCTGGTCTATGATACCGCCTTTTACGGCGCGACGGCGCCCATCCTCGGACAGAGCTATCGGCTCGAAATCGCGCCCACGGTCGGGTCGATCAATTACTTTTCGGTTCTGGCCGACTACAGGAAGTACATCATGCCCGTCCGGCCATTCACCTTGGCCTTCCGGGTCATGCACTACGGCCGCTATGGCAAAGGGGCGAATGATTCGCGCCTATGGCCTATGTTCCTCGGCTATGACTGGTATGTCCGCGGCTACGATTATAATTCGTTCCAGGACGACACGAGCGCGTTCGACGTGAACCGGCTGTTCGGCAGCAAAATGCTGGTCGCCAATTTCGAGCTTCGCTTCCCGTTGTTCGGCGTCCTCGGGCTTGGCAAGGGCTTCTATGGAATATTCCCCATAGATGCCATCGCTTTTTACGACGCGGGCGTGGCTTGGGGCTCATCCTATTATTCCGACACGATCACCAAATTCTCGACGTACAAACCGCTCACGAGCGCCGGTTTCGGCCTTCGCGTGAATCTCATGGGTTATATCGTTCTCGGGATCAACTACGTCTATCCCTTCCAGAGGCAGCCGGGCAAAGGTTGGTATTTGCAGTTCAGTTTCTTCCCGGGTTTCTAAGGCCGGGTTCTGGTCCCCTCTTCTCCGTCGGCGGGGAAGAGGGGAATTCATCTTTTCCGCGGCGCCCAATTCCTGTATGATACTCCGTCGTTAGGCTCAATCCGAACAGGAGGCTCCTTATGACGAAGCGCGTTCTCTGGACATTAGCCCTAGCGGCCCTGGTCCTCGCGGTGGCCTCATCCGCGCCGACGAAAGTTCCCGAACCGAAAATCCCGTTCGACCCCCGGACGTACGTTTGTTATCGGGCGGCCGGCCCCGTTCAGGTCGACGGCAATTTGGATGAGGACGTCTGGTCCAAGGCCGCCTGGTCGGACAACTTCGTGGATATCGAAGGCTCGCCCCGGGTTAAGCCGCGGCTGCGGACCATGGTCAAGATGCTCTGGGACGACCAATATTTCTATATCGGTGCGTATCTCGAGGAACCGAACCTCTGGGCCACCCTGACCGAACGCGATTCGGTCATTTACCAGGACAATGACTTCGAGGTCTTTATCGACCCCGACGGCGACACCCACAATTACTATGAGCTCGAGATGAACGCCCTGAATACCATCTGGGATCTCTTTCTCGTGAAACCCTATCGCGATGGCGGTCCGGCCCTTAAGGCCTGGGACATCCGGGGCCTGAAGTCGGCGGTCAAACTCGAAGGAACGTTGAACGACCCCGGCGACAAGGATAAAGCGTGGTTCGTGGAACTTGCCATCCCTTGGGACGTTCTGATCGAAGCCGCCTCGCCGGAGTCGCGTCCGAGTCCCGGCGACCAATGGCGGATGGATTTTTCCCGGGTCGAATACCGGTTGAACGTCAACAAGGATGGGTCGTATGTCAAAGCGGCCGACGCGAATTCGGGCCGGCCGCTGCCCGAGGACAACTGGGTCTGGTCCCCGACGGGACTGGTCAATATTCATTATCCGGAGATGTGGGGCTACGTTCAGTTTTCGGGCAAGGTCGCGGGTCAAGGCCGCGACTCGTTCGCGCGAAAACCCCAGGACGCCGTGAAATGGGCTTTGCGACGGATTTACTATGCGGAATGGGCGGCCCGGGCCGAAAAAGGCGGTTTTACGGCCGACCTGAACGCGCTCGGGCTCAAAGACAAGGAGGTGAAGGTCAAGGGGTATGCCTTTCCGCCCATGATCCAGACGACCGAAAGCCTGTTCGAAGCCGCGTATAAAGGTGAAGGCGGCGACGTCTGGCGCATCCGCGAGGACGGAAAAGTCTGGAAAGACAAGTAAGCCCGTTCCTTTCTCATGGCTTTCGATTTTGACGCGATCACGGACCGGCGGAAGACGTGGTCGTTGAAGTGGGACTTCGGGGAGCGGATCCTGGGCGCGCGCGATATCCTTCCGCTGTGGGTCGCCGATATGGATTTTCCCGCGCCCCCGGCCGTCGTTGAAGCCCTGACAAGGCGAGCCGCTCACGGCATCTACGGCTATCCTATGACGCCCCCGACGTTCTGGCCCGCCATTCTCGGATGGCTCGAAAACCGTCAGGGCTGGCGCGTTCAAAAAGAATGGCTCGTCCGGGCCCCTGGGGTCGTCCCGTCGCTGGCCTTTTGCGTGAGGGCGTTCACGAGACCGGGCGACAAAGTCATGGTCCAGACCCCCGTGTATTTCCCTTTTTTCAGCGCGGTTGAAAAGAACGGCCGCGAGCTCGTGCGCAATCCCCTTCGACTCGAAGCGGGCCACTTCCTGATGGATTTTGACGACCTGGAGGCCAAAGTCGATTCCCGGACGCGGCTGCTGATTCTCTGCAGCCCGCATAATCCGGTCGGACGGGTCTGGACCCGCGACGAACTGACCCGGCTGGGAGAGATCGCCGCGGCGAAAAACCTCATCGTGATCTCGGACGAGATCCACGGTGACCTCGTCTTCGGCGGCCGGCGGCATCTTCCGTTCGCGGCGATCTCCGAAGACCTCGAACGCCGGACGGTGACGCTCCTCGCGCCGAGCAAGACGTTCAACGTCGCCGGATTGACGACGTCCCTGGCGGTCATCGCCGACCCGGACCTCCGGGAGAGGTTCAAAGACCGGCTCGAGAGCGCAGGGTTCGAAATCGGCAATCTCTTGGGCCTGGTCGCCATGGAAGCCGCGTACGCGCACGGCGGGCCCTGGCTCGACGAACTGCTCGTCTACTTAGAGGGGAATGCGGATATCATCGCGCCGTTTCTTGCCGACCGAGCCCCGAAAGTCGAATTCATCCGGCCGGAAGGAACATACCTCGGCCTTCTCGACTGCCGAAAACTCGGCCTCGACCCCGGCGCGCTTCATGAGTTTTTCTGGAAGAAAGCCCGTGTCTATTTCTCCGAAGGGACGCTCTTTGGAGAAGAATTGCGCGGC
>JBGOYP010000085.1:0-8499 GCA_041479785.1 Candidatus Aminicenantia bacterium
AAAAAAGTACGGGCCAACCCGCGGGACATTTCGTCCCGCCATCCGTAATTATCGACGAGATGAGCGAGGCGGGGTTCCGTCTCGATAAAAGTTACGACTTCCTTCAGCCTCGACAGTCGTACGCGATTTTCTCGAAAAAGACTTAAGGACGGCGGTCCGCGATCATCTAAAGTTCGCGAAAAACGGGTCGTCCAGGTTGGCCCGGCCGATCGCCCGCCGTCCTGTTTCGATGTCCCGGAGGAACGTCGTCAAGCGGGCGTTGAGCGGGGTCGGAACTCCGAACTCTTGCCCCTTTTTCCAGATGTAGGCGTTCAGGAACTCGACTTCCGTCCTTTCCCCGCGCTCGAGAGACTGGAGGCCGGACGATTTCAGCCTCCGGTATTTGAGGCCGATGGCCCGGATCAGGGCGTGTCTTTTCAGCCCGGCTGCGAGGCCGTCCCCTTTTAAAAACGACTTAAAATCGAGCCCTGCCAGCCGCTCGACCTTCAGGTTCATGGCGCCGGCCACGGCCATGGCTTCCCGGACGATGCCGATGAAGATCGACCGGATTTTTTTAACCGCCAGCAGCCGGCCGAGCTTGATGCCGCAGATGGCCCCCAGCGTCGTAATGCAGGAGTTGATAACGAGCTTTGCGTAGAGGTGGCCCATGATATTGGCGGAGACCCGGGTCGGGTGGATCGTCTCGAGCATGGTTTGAATCGTCCGGAGCCGCTCGTCGGTCCGGCCGTCGAGTCGGCCGATCACGAAATCGCCCTTCGACGTCATTTCATATTCGCCGGGCGCATGCATGGTCGCGCCCCAGCCGACGACGCATCCGACAGTCGCCGGCTCCCCGACGATGGCCGCGATCATGTCTTCGCAGATCCCGTTCTGGAGCGAGACGACGCTCGACCCGACTTTGAGAAGCGGTTTGAGAGCGTGGACGATCTCGGGAAAAGCCGTGACCTTCGTGGCCAGAAAGATAATATCCATCGGGCCGGGGACCTCGCGGAAAGAGGCAAAGGCCGGCACCTCCGTTCTAAATTCGCCGCCGAGGCCATAGACATGAAGTCCGTCGGACCTGATCTTGGCGATGTGCGCGGGATTGCGACCGAGGACGCGAACGTCCCAGCCGTCTTTGGCGAGGAATGCGGCCATGATTCCGCCGATCGCTCCCGGCCCGGCGACGAGAATTTTGAGGTCTTGTTTCGGCATTTTAGCCCTCCGTCGATCATGGTCATGATACACAAATTTTCTTGATTCCGCGAGACCGAGAATCCTCCGACCGACTTGACGGGCCTTTTCCTTCCAGGAGAAGATTTCGGGAGATGAGCCTGGTCCTCGGCGTCTCTTTGGGCCGTCGCCGGATCCTGACCGTTCGATGTCATAATGGGGCGAGCCCCCGCGCGTCCTTCCCTCGATCAGGTCTTTAACGCGGCAACCAGGCGCGGATTTGCTGGGCGATACGCATCGCGCTCGGCGGGTCGAAGTTGGACACGACGATGATCGCATACTCGGAGTTCGGCTCCCAGACAAGCGCCGCGTTGAGCCCGGGAGCGCCTCCGGCGATCGCCAAGGGACTGCGGGTTTCCTCGTTCGCTCCCCCCAGTCTTCCGTCTTTCCATGCCGTCCAATATTTGAGAAGGTCGCGGACCGTGGAGTATCCGCCGCCCGCCGAACTTCCTTTCCCCGGCAGCGTCTCGAAGTTCGTTCTCCACGCCGAACCGTCGCGGACGTATCCCGTCGCCCGATTCGATATGGCGGCGTCTTTGTCATAAGAGTCCGAATCGGTCATCCCGGCCGGCTTGTAAATGTGCTCCCGGACATACGCGAAATAATCCACGCCCGAGGCTTTTTCGATGATCAGGCCGAGCACGACGTACCCGCCGTTGGAATACTGACTCTTCGTTCCCGGCTCGAATTCGAGCGGCTTATCGGCGAAGAGGGGGAGGTAATCCCGGAGCGACCGGATCTTTTCTTTCGGCGTCGCTTCGTACCGATCGCCGAAGAAATCGCCGATGCCCGAGGTCATGTCCAAGAGATGCCGGACCGTGACTTTCGCTGCGGCTTCCGGGTTGGGATAGTCCGGCAGGAATTTCTTGACCGGGTCGTCGAGTCCCACCTTGTTCTGCGCGATAAGCTGAGAAACGGCGAGTTTCGTGAAGGATTTGTTGATCGATCCGATATTGAACTTCGTGTTGACCCGGTTCGGGGTCTTTTTATCCCGGTCGGCGAAGCCGTAGGCGTCCTCGAACAACGGCACGCCGTTTTGGGCGACGAGGACAACGCCGGAGAATTCTTCGGCGGCGGCCGCTTTTTGAACAAAGGCCTTGACCGTGGCGACAAGGTCGGCGTTATTTTTTTGGGGGTCGGGCGGAGGCCCTCCCTCTCCGGCATCCTGGACGCGGATCCCCAGGAGTCCGAACGGCTCGGCCGGCTCGAATTCAAACTCGAGTTGGAGGAGGGGGCCTTTGCTTCCGCGAACGATGAGACTGACCGACCCGTCGCGGGCTTGGATGAGACGCTGAATTTCGAGGCTACCGACCCGGTCCCGCATCTGACGGTACCGGGCCAGCCGCATGTCTATGGGGGTTTTTTGAAGGGCGTCTTTCGCGAGGTGCGCCGTAAAATACTCCCGCATGGCCTGTTCGCCGTCATTAAAAGCTTTCAGATAGGCTGCGGCCCGTTGGCCGGCCGGCGTTTTGGCAAGTTCGATGCCGGCTTGTTGGGCCTGACCGGTCAGGAATACGGCCGCGACAAGCAAAAAGATCAACGTTCCCTTCGTTTTCATGGTTGACGCCTCCGATTCTTTGATCGTCCATATCCGAAGATTATAATATTCGTGATGAGGAAAAAGAGTTGCATTTGGCATAATTATTTTTTACTTTGATACGTTCGCGGCGCCAAACCCCGATTTTCAAATCGGGGTAAAAAGCGCCGCTCAGCATCAACCCTGAGCATACCCCGGGCTTCAGCCCGGGGAGTCGAATGGGTTGATTCCGTGTTTGTCAACGCTTGGGTTATCGCGGGGAGCGGGCGCGCCGCGAAAATAACCGCTTCGCATTCGCTCCTCATCTCTGCCTTCCGCGACACCTCAGCGATCATTGACAATGATCGGTTATAGCGCTATCTTTTCTGCTAAGGGTATATAGTTTCATTCTTCAAAAAGGGGAAATTTGTCCATGTCAATTAAAATTGAAGCAAAAATAGAGGAGGGATGTATGAAAAAGTATAGACTCGCGATAACCTCTATCATCTTTGCTTTATGCGCAGTCGTTGTTCAGAGTCAGAATCCTCAAAAGGCGGTTACCCCAACAAGTCCTTTTGCCGGCCGTTGGGAGATTCAAATCATTTTGTTTCCCAATCCACCCGAACCGTTCGCCATCATGGACATTGAACGGGGCACGTCAGGATTAACCGGGAAGCTCATCGCCCACGGCGCTCCGGCCGGAACATCCTTCAAGCTCGGGGAGATCTCTGAGAAAGACGGCCAGCTCACCTTCACGATCGAAATCTCCATAATGGGGACGAGCATGGGCGTCAAGTTTCAAGGGAAGAGAGCCGCGGACCATCTCGAAGGAAACGTGGACATGGCCCTCGTTCAAGGGACCTGGATGGGTCAAACGACGACAAAAGACAAACTTGAACGACCCGTAGACAAAAAAGCCATGGAAGCCGCCCAAATGAAGCCCCCGGCAGAGCGCGTCGAGGCTCTGAGGCAGTTTCTCAAGGATTTTCCAAACAGTTCGCTGAAGGATCAAGCTAGCTTTTATTTAGCTCTCAGCCTCCAAAAGCCAGACGAAAAGGCCGCCGCTTTACGCAAGTTCTTACAAGACTTCCCAAATAGCTCCTTGAGGGAACAGGCGAGCCTTCAGATGGCCTTGAGTCTCCAGGATCCAGCGGAGAAGAAGGCCGCCCTGCGAAAATTCTTGGCGGATTTCCCCACATCAAGGATAAAAGACCAAGCCGAGTCCCAGCTCATTCGGATGATCGATGATCCGGACGAACGCCGGGCCGCACAGGAGCAGTTCGTCAAAGATTATCCCAAGAGTATGTTGGCCCAAAACATCTATCGCAATCTTCTCGAGGATCAACTGCGGACCAAACCCGTCGATGAAGCGAAAGTGAACGGGATCATCGACGGTTTTATCAACTCCCTTCCCGATCCGAGCGGCCCCTCGAACACCTATATCACGACCTTGCGGGCTGACGCGTTGAATACGATCGCCGACCGGCTGATGGAATATGATGTGCTTTTAGATAGGGCCCTGGAGCTGATTCAAAAAGCCGTGTCCATGTCTGATAAAGTTATGCCTCAATTACGAGCTATTTTACAAGCGACATTGGGCCAGGTGTATTTCAAGCGCAACGAATATGAGCCGGCGGAGAAAGAGCTGAAAAAAGCCGTCGAAATGGCCGGCAAAGAAGGAGATGGGGTCGCGCAGCTCTATTTGGGAAAGGTTTACGAAGCCAGGGATAACAACGATGCGGCCTTGGAAGCCTATCTGGAGGCGGCGGCGCTGGCGTCCAATGCGGATATTAAGTCATCTCTGGAGAGAGCCTACCGCAAGAAATATGGGAGCCTGGGCGGCCTGGAGAAAAAGCTTGACGCGCTCTATCTGGCCCGCCCCAAACCGTTCAATCCCGGGCATTACGCGGCCGGCGGCAAAGAATCGGGACGAGTCGTTCTGGCCGAGCTGTTCACGGGTTCTGAATGCCCGCCTTGCGTGGCTGCGGACCAAGCCTTCGACGGGCTGAGTGAACGATACGACCGCAACACGGTTGCCATCCTCGTCTATCACTTGCACATTCCAGGCCCCGATCCCATGACGAATCCCGATACGGTAAGTCGCGCCAAATACTATCAGGTCGGGTCTACGCCCACGGTCGTGTTCGACGGCATCGATCAACAATCGGGAGGCGGCGGTTCCGCCCAGTCTCCCATGGTCTTCAATAACTATAAAGGCAAGGTCGAGGCCCGGCTCCTGAAACCTCCCTTGGCGACATTTTCCGACGTTAAGGTCAAATTCGAAGGCCAGATATTGACAGTCTCCGGCCAGGTCAACATCGTGCCGGAAGGCGCCGGCAAGGTTGAAAAGGCGAAGCTACGAATCGCCCTAGTCGAGGATGTCATTCGCTATACAGGCGGCAACGGCGTCCGGTTTCATAATTTTGTGGTTCGAAAGCTCATGGGGACGCCGGAGGGGAGGCCGCTCGAGCCCCCCGGAACGAAAACGAGCTTCTCCGAATCCGTGAATATCGCGACGCTTGGCGAAAGCCAAAAAGAGTATCTGACGAAATATGAGACCGAAACGGCCGGAAAGCTAAAGCCTGGGTTCAAGTTTTCCGAGAAGCTGGATCGCATCGAACCGGCCCGCCTGCTTGTTGTTGCGTTCCTCCAGGACGACCAAACCAAAGAGATCCTTCAAGCCTGTTTTGTGAAGCCGGGCCGATGAACTCGGAATTT
The DNA here is from genome assembly GCA_041479785.1 of Candidatus Aminicenantia bacterium. GTDB lineage: Bacteria > Acidobacteriota > Aminicenantia > Aminicenantales > UBA4085 > JBGOYP01. The sequence continues at coordinate 5,447 of JBGOYP010000085.1, forward strand.
CTCGAAATGAATTCCGCGGAGATGTGAGGGGACGTCCTTAGGAATAATAAAGCCGAGAGACAATTTTGGGAGGTCGCCATGATCATCGCCGAACTGGCCATTTTCCCGACGAGCGAAGGATCCTCGGTCGGCCGCTATGTCCGGGAAGTCATCCGCATCATCGAGGCCTCCGGCCTGCGGAGCGTAACCGGGGGGATGTCTACGACAATCGAGGTTCCCGACCTAAAAACCCTCTTCGAGGTCGCCGGCCTCGCCGATGAGACGTTAGTCAAAATGGGAGCCCGGCGAATCCACCTCGACCTGAGAATCGACCACCGGCTGGACAAAGAGGCCACCATTGCCTCGAAGATGAAAACGGTCGGCAAATAATGATGGCCCGAAACCTTCCAGCTCCGGAACCACGGTTGGCCCGGTCAGGAGAAACGCCATGAAAGTCATCGATTTAATCGCAGATTACGAAGAGATATTTTTTAGCTGTCTGGAAGACTGGTCGGAGGAAATCAAGGAGGCCGGCAGCCACAAAAAAGTTTGGTACGGCAGAATGAAGGATAAAGGCCTCCGCGTTAAACTGGCCCTTGATGACCGGAGCCGGGTCGGAGGAATGATTCAATATCTCCCCATCGAACATTCCTTCGCCGAGGGAAAAAACCTTTACTTCGTCCTCTGCATTTGGGTCCATGGCCATCGCCAGGGAAGAGGGAATTTTCAAAAAAAGGGAATGGGCACCGCCCTTCTGGCCGCCGCGGAAGAAGATGCTAGAAGTCTTGAGGCCGAGGGCATGGCCGCTTGGGGAATGTCTCTTCCCGTGTTCATGCGGGCTTCTTGGTTCAAGAAACACGGGTACCGGAAAGCCGACGCCTCGGGCATGCAGGTCCTGCTTTGGAAGCCTTTCTTGGCGAACGCTCTTCCGCCGCAATGGATCCATGAAAAAAAGCGCCCCGCCATCGAATCCGGTAAGGTGATCGTTACAGCCCTGATCAATCGGTGGTGTCCGGCTGGGAATATGGTGTTCGAACGGGCGAAGCGGGCGGCTGCGGAATTGGGAGACAAGGTGGCCTTCCGGCCGGTCGACACGTCCGGCGGCCGGGACGCGTTCCGGGAGTGGGGAACCACAGACGCTCTCTTCGTCGACGGAAAACCCATCCGGACAGGGCCGCCGCCCTCGTACGATAAGATCAAGAAAATAATCGCGAAACGAGTCAAAAAACTCCGCTGAACAGCGTCTGCGGTGGTCAGCGCTTTCCCCCGGCCGTAGACGCTTTGTCCCGCCGTTGGAAAATATTTTTAATTCCGTTAAAAAACCTCGGCCGGAATTCCTTCCCGGCAGAGCCGGTCGCGAATATCCATGAGCGCCGACGCCGGAGCCGGGGCGATCGTTCGGCGGCGGCCGGGACCCCGGGTTTTACCCGGGGGTCCACTTCCGCCGCGAAGGCTCGTCCCTTGGCTGGGAATCGGGCGGCTTATCGTATAGATTTGGACGTCGCGGGGTCGAATCAGTTTGACCTTTTCAATCCAGTCGAAGACGTTCTCCTCTTCGAGGTTCCCCTGCGGGCCGGCCGTGAACAGGGCTTGTAATGTGATATCCCGCATTTTCGATAGGCCGCCAACGATGTCGTCGTGCGCGATCCCCGCGACGGGCCGGTTATAATCGCGAAAGACGCGGGCGTTGCCGGCGTCCAGTTTCATGATCGGCCGGTCCAACCGGGCGATGGCCGCCCGGATAACCCGGTCGCCGACGCGACTCGAATTGGAAAGCAAAGCCGTTTTCGCCCTCGGCGCGATGCGGTCCCGAAGAAGATTGACGACGTCCGCGATGCGCGGAAAATCGGGATGCATCGTCGGTTCGCCGTTTCCGGAGAAGGTCAAGTAGGCCGGAGGCTCGTCGAGCTCTCGAATTGCGATTTCCACCGCCCGCACGACGTCATCATGCGAAGGGACGTCCTTTTCTTCGGCGTGCCGGTCATCGCCCCTCGGAGTCCAGCCGTATTGACAGTAGAGGCAATCGAACGTGCACCATTTTCGGCCGGGTGGTAACAGGTTGATTCCCAAGGATCTTCCCAGCCGCCGCGAGCGGACCGGTCCGTAAAGGATGTTTTTTTTCAGTGGCAGCACGTCGCTCATGAGGGCCTCCCCGCATAGATTTGACGCAAGGCTTTGGAAAGGCATTTGACGCCCTCCACGATCTCCTCCTCGTTGAGCGTGGATATCGACAACCGCAGGTAGGGATCGGCGGTTTCGGTATAAAAAAAATTGCGGCCCGGGGTCACGCGCACGCCATGCGCGGCGAACAGCGTTTTCCAATCGAGCGTCCGATCCGTCACCGGCTTCAATTTCAACCAGACGAGATACCCGCCGCTCGGCTCAGTCCATTCAGCAAACTCCGGTGGAACATGTAGGCGCAGGGACCGGATAAACGTCTGCATCCGCTTTCTGAAGACGCGGTGCATTTTGCTGATATGGCGGTCGTAGTATCCGTTCCGGCAGAATTCATGGACGGCCGCCTGGAGAATCATACTCGGTGCCAACTCGCTGAAACTGCGAAGGGCGGTCAAGCGGTCGATGCATTCCTTCGCCGCGGCGACCCAGCCGATGCGGACGCCCGGAAAGAGAATTTTGGAAAAGGTCCCGCAGTAGATAACCAGCCGGCGTCTGTCCATGGATTTGATCGGGAGGACGACCCGTCCGAAATATTTCATCTCCTCGTCATAGCCGTCTTCGAGAAGGGGGACGCGGTGCTTTTCGCAGAGCGACAGCAGCCGTTCGCGATGCGCCTGGCCTGTGCTGATTCCAGTCGGGTTCTGAAAGTTGGGCATCGTATATACGAGGGCGGGCGGATCTTTTTCCAGTTTCTTCGCCAGGACCGCAAGGTCCATCCCGTCCCGGCGGATGGGGACCTCCACCGTTTTCATCCCGCAAAAGCGGATCAAGGGAAGAGCGTGGCCGTATGTCGGGGATTCGATCGCGACCGTTTTTCCCGGCGCGGCGAAAAGACGGAATACGAGGTCGAGGCCTTGTTGCGAGCCGTTGGTGATGAGGACCTCGTCCGGAGTCAC
>JBGOYP010000086.1:0-8480 GCA_041479785.1 Candidatus Aminicenantia bacterium
GCGACGCCGACGGCGGTGATGGTCGGGACGGGAAAGGGCGCCGAGAACGGCATTCTGATAAAAAGCGGCGAAAGCCTGGAAACGGCACATAAAGTCACGGCCGTCGTCTTCGATAAGACCGGGACGCTGACGAGGGGCGAACCCGACGTGACGGATATCGTGGCCGCGGCTCCGTTTGCGGAGAACGATGTTTTACGATGGGCCGCGGGCGCGGAAAGGACCTCCGAGCATCCTCTGGCGGCCGCCGTCGTCCGCAAGGCGCGGCAGCGGAACATCGAGCTGCCATCGCCCGAGAATTTCCGGGTGCTCGAGGGACTCGGCGTCGATGCTTCCGTCGAAGGCCGGCGCGTGATCCTGGGCAACGCGAAACTTCTGGCGGACCATGGAGTCCATACCGACCCGTTGACTGGAGCCGCCGAGGCATTCGCCGCGGAAGGGAAAACGCCCGTTTTTATCGCCGTCGACGGCCGTCTCGCCGGGCTGATCGCGATCGCCGACACCCTCAAAGAGGGCTCCGTCGCGGCGGTCGGGCGTTTGAAGAAGCTCGGCCTGATCGTCGTCATGCTGACCGGCGATAACCGCATAACGGCCGGAGAGATTGCCCGGCGGGCGGGGATCGACCGGGTCGTGCCCGAGCTCCGGCCGGGGGACAAGGTCCGCGAGATCCGGGCGCTGCAGGATACGGGCCAGGTCGTCGCCATGGTCGGCGACGGTATTAACGACGCCCCGGCCCTTGCCCAGGCCGACATCGGCATCGCCATCGGCTCGGGCACGGATATCGCCATGGAAGCCGCCGACATCACACTCATCCGCGGCGACCTCGACGGCGTGGCCCGGGCCATCGAACTCAGCCGGCGGACCATGCGGACGATCAAACAGAATCTCTTCTGGGCGTTCATTTATAACGTCATCGGCATCCCGGTCGCGGCGGGCGTTTTCTACCCATTCTTTCACATCGTCCTCAACCCGATGATCGCCTCGGCGGCGATGGCGGCGAGCTCGGTCTCGGTCGTGTCGAACTCCCTCCGGCTGCGGCGGGCCCGCCTGGACCGCTAAACTTGATTGTTTTTATCGTATTTGTCGGGTACAATAGGAGTGATTGGAGGTTTATATCATGACGAACAAAAGATTCCTCGTTCTTCTCGGCGTGGCCGCGCTCATCGCGGTCCTGGCCCTGGCTCAAGCGATACCGGACACGGCCAAGGACCCGGTGTGCGGAATGACGGTTAAGACCGCGGGCGCCAAGTATACGTACGACTACAAGGGTACGACATATTATTTCTGCAGCGAGGGCTGCAAGACGTCGTTCTCAAAAGAGCCCGAAAAATACCTGAAGCCCACGGATGTGACGAAGCCGATGGGCCAGGGGATGATGGGCAAGCTCGCGATGAAACCGAAGATGATGGGGCAGCATATGCAGATGGCCGGCGGCGAACAAGCCGCGAGCGCGATGGACAATTGCCCGATGATGATGAAGGACGTCGAGAAGACGGTCGTCAACACCAAGGACGGCGTGACGATCACGCTCTCCTCGAAAAATCCCGAGACCCTGAAGAAGATCCAGGAATGGGCGGCGCAAGTCAAAAGCGGCGGCATGGGCAAAATGGACGAAGCCGGATGCCCCATGGGCGCGAATTGCCCCATGAAAAAGAAATAAAGCCGTGATTCCCTCGGCCTCAGACATCGGCGAGGACCTCCGGCGGATCCGGGGAGACGCTCCGCTTGTCCACAATATCACCAATTACGTGGTGATGAACGTGACGGCGAACGCCCTCCTCGCCGTCGGGGCGTCCCCGGTTATGGCCCACGCCATCGAAGAGGTCGAGGAGATGACCGACCTGGCCGCGGCGCTCGTTCTCAACATCGGCACTCTGAGCGCGCCGTGGGTCGCCGCGATGCGCAAGGCCGCGGTCCGGGCGCGGACACGCGGCATCCCTATCGTTCTCGATCCCGTCGGCGCCGGCGCCACGAAATACCGGACGGAAACGGCCCGGCGCCTGATGGACGACGCCCCGCCGGCTGTCCTGCGCGGCAACGCCTCCGAGATCCGGGCGCTCATTTATCATGAGAAGGAAACGAAAGGCGTCGACAGCCGCCATGCCGCGGAAGCGGCGCTCGACGCCGCCCGGATATTGTCCTGGGAGGTCGGTTGCATCGTCTCGGTGAGCGGGCCCGTGGACCTGATCGTCCATAAGGACTCCGTCGTTCGCGTCGCCAACGGCCATCCGCTCATGCCGCGCGTCACGGGGATGGGGTGTATCGCTTCGGCCTTGACGGGTGCGTTCGCCGCGGTAGACCGCGATTATCCCCGCGCGGCGGCCGGCGCCATGGCCGTGATGGGCATCGCCGGCGAGATGGCGGCCGAGCATGCCCAAGGGCCGGCCGGCTTTCAAACGCAGTTTCTGGATGCGCTTTTCCGCATCAAAGAGCGCGATATCCTCGACCGGCTGAAAATCGACGTCGCTTGAGGAGACTTCTCGACCTCGGACTCGTCCTGGTCACGGACCGAGCCCTGTGCTCCGGCCGGCCGCTCGAAGACGTCGTCCAAGCCGCGGTCAGGGGCGGCGTTTCGGCCGTCCAACTCCGCGAAAAAAAATGCCAGCCCGGTGAGTTTATCGCTATCGCCCGACGGCTTAAATCGGTCCTTCAACCCAACGGAGTTCCGTTGATCATCAATGACCGGGTGGACGTCGCTTTAGCGTCGGGCGCGGACGGCGTGCATCTCGGTCAGCGCGACCTCCCTGTTCGCGAAGCCCGGCGCCTCCTCGGTCGCGACGCGATCATCGGGCTCTCGGTCGAAACCCCGGCCCAAGCTCTCGACGCCGAAAGCCTGGACGTCGATTATCTGGGAGTGAGCCCGATTTTTTCGACCCCGACGAAGCCCGACGCCGGCGCGCCGTGGGGATTGGAAGGACTCCGGTCGCTCCGTGCCCGGACGCGGCGCGTTTTGGTCGCCATCGGCGGCATCGATGCCTCGAACGCCGAGTCGGTACTGGCCGCCGGCGCGGACGGGTTAGCCGTTGTTTCCGCGATCTGTGCCTCGGCCGACCCCGAAGCCGCGGCCCGGCGTTTGCGGAATGTCGTGGACCGGTTTAGAATGGGGCAGGGAACACGGCCGTGACCAACTTGTCGGCGATCGGAGAATTCGGCCTCATCCGCCGTTTTTCTCCGGCGTTTCTCAAAGGGCTTCCCCGCGGCATCGTCGGGATCGGCGATGACTGCGCCGTCCTGCCGTGGAAAAAAAACGCTAGTCTTCTTGTCACGACCGACATGCTCGTCGAGGATGTTCATTTTCTCCGGGCGAAGATCTCGGCCCGCGACCTCGGCTATAAATCTCTGGCGGTCAACCTCAGCGATATCGCGGCCATGGGCGGGCGGCCGACTTCGGCCTTTCTGTCAATCGGGCTCCCGGCTCGGATCGATGTCGCATGGATCGATGCGTTTTTCGGGGGGTTGAGGCGGCTGGCCCGGACCGCCCGCGTTCGCCTCCTCGGTGGAGACACGACCCGGTCTCCGGGTCCTCTCATCATCAACCTCTGCGTCCTGGGCCGGATCCACCCGGATCGCATCAAATTCCGGTCGGGCGCCCGGCCCGGCGACATTATCGCCGTGACCGGACGTCTCGGGGATTCGGGCGCCGGGCTAAGGCTGCTTCTCGAAGAGCGTCCTCTTGGACGCGATGAGAGGTATCTTGTCCGCCGCCATCACCGGCCGCGAGCTCATCTCGGCAAAGGGGCGTGGCTGGCCCGGCACGGCGGCGTGACGGCGATGATGGACGTTTCCGACGGCATCGACTCGGATATCCGCCGGATCATGGAGCGCTCCGGTTGCGGGGCCGTGATCAACCTGGACCATCTGCCGGTCTCCCCGCAGCTTGTCCGGACCACCCGGAAATTCGGCTGGGATCCTCTTGAAATCGCGGCCGCCGGGGGCGAGGATTACTGCCTTCTCGTCACCGTCCGGCCGGAGCGATTCGAAAAAATCGGGTCGGCCTTCCGGCTGGCGTTCGGCCGACGGCTCGCGGCCGTGGGCGAGATTGTGAAAAAGAACGAGGGTTTGGAATATCGTCGGAACGGGATGCCGACGAAGCTCGGCCGGCGCGGCTTCGATCACTTCGGCTGAGCCGGCGCTTCAGTTTTCGATAAAGCGTTATCCGTTACCGAAATATCGGCGCCTCGTTTCTCCAGGATCTCACGATATTCCAGAGGGTGTGTCCTTCGCAATTCCCGGCCGGTGATCTTACCGTGGAGCCAAACCGTGCTCATGGGAAAAACGTCCCGATTGAGATGGACATTGTACATGTGAAAGATCAAGATCGCGATCAGCCCCAGGATGGCTTCCCAGCCGTGGACGGCGATAAAAATCTCGTGGAGCCAGACCGGGAAGAGCTTGAGCGAAAACGTCGACTTCCAGAGGAAGAAACCGGTCGCGATCATGATCGCCGACCCCCAGGCGACAGACCAATACTCAAATTTTTCGATGACGGAGTAGTGCCCGAATTCCGGGGCGCTGTCGGCCAGACCGAGGTTGTAACGCAATAATTGCCAGGCGTCTTGGGCGTCATGGGCCCGCGGGCGGGCCCACGCGAAGTTCAGTTTTCCCCGGCGCGTCGTCAACGAATAAACCGCGCGCCATATGAGATCGGTGACGAGAAGGACCGCGGCCGCGCGATGGATGAGGCCGCGGAGGCGAAACGCTTTTCCGGGCGTGACCCACGCGGCGAAGGCCTTGATCCCGGGGACGAGAAGAGGAAGGCCGGTTATCATGAGGACGGAGAAGGCGAGGATCAGGATATGGTGCTGCCAGCGTTCGGCGAGCGACATGCGCTTAAAGAGTTCGTCGTCGCGGATCCCGCCGTGTTCGTTCATGGCGCGCGATGCCCTCGGCCCTTTTTTCTGATATCGGCGATGATGTAGACCAGAAAAATAGTGAGTAGGCTGCCGATGAGCACGATATAGAAGAGGCGGACGACGCGGGCGCTCTTGGAGCTCGGAGATACATAATGGGCTTTGTCCGCGGTCAGGCCCGACCCCGCGCCCGGGTGGCATCCGGCGCAATCGACGGGCTTGAGCATGGAGTCGTGCGGGAAATCCTTGGCGGTCTTGAGGTCGGCGTGGCAGCCGACGCATCCGACGGACCGGCTGTGAGCGGACGCGCGGAACCGGTCGGCGTCCATAAAGACCGGTTTGCCATTCTCCCGTATGAGATTTTTATCGCCGTGGCACTCCAGGCAGTCCGCGTCTTTGACTTGGACGGTCGCAGTCAGAAAGGATGCAGTGGCCAAAACGAGGGCGAGGACGAACGCGGTTCTTTTCACGGCGTCACTTGGCCGGCAACGGATGCTTGATTTTATCCCAGCCGGCGGCGAAATCAAAACTCTTGCCGTGGGCGTTTTCGTGGCAGGTCAGGCAGAATGTCTTGATCGCGTCCATGCTTCCATAGAGCTTCAGCCCATTTTGGACCGCGGCGGCTTTGTCCTTCATGACCGTCAATTTGGCGTATTCGCTTCCCGGGCCGTGGCAGAACTCGCAGGAAACGCTTTCGGCTTTCCGGTCGGGCGCTTTGTCGAAGAGGGGCGCGTGACAGCCCTGGCATTTGGGCGACGTTTCGGGCTTGTCGATGCCCAATGCCTGCGCCGCCTGGGCGGCCTGGCTCGATGTTAAAGCCGCATAGGATTTCGAATGCTTCGTGCTTTCCCAGAGCTGGTATTGCTTGCCGCGGGATTCGGCCCGGTGGCAGACTTGGCATTTCTCCGACCCAATATACGCGGTCTTCTGGCCGGCCGTAAAGACGGCCAGCAGGGCGAAGGCCAGAACGGCAGGGGCAAGTCTTTTCTTCATCGTGAACTCCCGTAACAGTTTGGAAGTTTTTTAATTCTAGGTACGGCGTTCGGACTTGTCAATGGACCATCCTTCCGCCGAATATCATGCGTAACTGTGCAATCCGTTGAGAAGGTAATTCACGCCGAAATACGTGAACAGGGCGGCGAGGAAACCGATCACGGCGATGACCGCCGACCGTTTGCCCTTCCAGCCCATGACGATCCGCGTATGGAGATAGAGCGCGAAAACAAACCAGGTGATCAGGCTCCAGACCTCTTTCGGGTCCCAGCTCCAGTACGTTCCCCAGGCTTTGGCAGCCCAGACCATCCCGAAGACGAGCCCGCCGAGCGTGAAGAGCGGAAAACCGACGGCGACGCACCGGTAGGCCAGGTCGTCCATCTGGGCTCTCTTGGCGTCGTCCCGGGCAGCGAGATAGACGAGGCTCGCCACGAACGCGACGGCGAAGAAGGCCTCGCCGAGGATGGTCACCGAGACGTGGAGCCAGAGCCAGATGCTTTGGAGCGCGGGGACGAGGGGCGCGGCCTCTTTCGGCATGAGGGGGGAGGAGGCGAGCGCGACCAGCGCGATGACGATGAGCATGAGATAGCCCCCGATCCGCGGCAAACCGAACCGGCGGACCGTAATGGCGCAGGCGAGCGCGACCGACCAGGCGAGGAAGGACAGCGATTCGTACATGTTCGTGAACGGAGCGTGCCCGCTCTCCGAGGTCCGGAGGACGAGGGCGAGAGTATGAAGAGCCAGGCCGGCGAGCCCTAACCAGAATCCGAGCGGCGCGCGGCGTTTTATCTTCGAAAACGTGGTGGCCAGATAAAACCCGGCGGCGAGAATATAGAGGATGAACGCCGCGGCGAACAATGTGGATTCGGTCATCGGTTTCTCCTCAGGGCGGCGCCGAGCCGGGCGAACTCGGCCGCGAAGCGGTCGCGGCTTTTTGTCGCGGAGCCGGCCGCGACGAGGTCGGCCTGGCCCTGGGTTTCCTCGAGGATAGCCCGGATTTCCCATGTCGGCCAGTAAAAAGCGAGGCCCAGGCCGGCCATGACCAGGGCGCACCCGATCCAGATGAGAATTGCTCCCGGGTCATAGACGAGTTCGATCACCGAGACGGGCTCAGCGTCGAACCGTTTGAGCTCGAACGTCAACCCGGAGTCCGCCGTCCCGTGTGTTTGGGAAAAATCGGGATAGTTGGCGAAGACCCAGCCCGAGAAGAATTTCTCGCCGCGATAGCCTTCAATAAGAGCGGCCGGGTTGTTCGGCTCGTTCGACCGCGTCTGGGGCTCGTTTCCGGCGCCCAGGACAAAATCCGGAAAAAATTTGGTGACGGAAAGGGCCGTCCGCTCGCCGTCCTCCAGGTCCCGTCGTTCGCCCACGCGGACCGTGAGCTTCTTGAGGTAGGCCGGGTCGTTCTTCTTGCGGGCCCAGATTTCGATTGACGTCTTGTCCCAATCCCAGCCGTAGCTCGCCTGAAAAAACGAAACGCCTTTATAGGACAGGGGATGGTTGACCTCGATGGTTTTGGACAGGACGGGCCCCGTTTTTTCAAGTACCGTGAGGGTGCTCTTCCAGGCTTTGACGCCTCCGCCGGCGTAATATTCGGTCGTGAAATCGTCGAGCCGGAGCCTGAATTCGGAGCGCGGGACAGGCCCCTCTTGGCCTTTGACGAGCGTTAAACCCTCACGAAAACCGGACAGGCCGCTGACCAAACCGCCGGCGATGATGATGAGAAGCCCGACGTGAACGGAGTCCGACCCGAACAAGCCAAAGACGCGTTTTCGGGCCAGGATATGGATCCGCCCGCCGCGGGTTGTTTCCCGCGTCCGATAGCCGGCGTCCGCGAGAATTTTTTGGAGTTCGGACTTGGCCCCGGCTGCCGGGATTTTCAATTTCACGCAGTCCCGAATCTTGAGCGCCGCAAGGCTTTTCGGTTCGACCTCGATGCGGGGACTCCGCGCCCGCCGGACTTTCGGGCCCAGCCGGGTCAAGGTGCAGACGACGATGTTCAAGGCGAAGAGGCCGAGTAAGACCAGAAACCAGGTCGAGTGGTATAAACGGTTCAACTGCAGATGAAGGACGAGTGATGTGAAGCCGCCAAAACGGGCGGTATATTCTTCGAACGACCGTCCTTGGGGGATCAGAGTTCCAAGGACCGAGGCGGCGGTCAGGAGGATGAGAAGGAGGATTGCCAGCCGCAGTGAGGAGAAGAACGCGAGGGTTCGTTTCATTCCGGCGCGCTTCAAGTTCGGAGGTCGACGGACCGCCGGAGGGCGCTATCGGGCCTTGGCTTTGCGATGGCCGGCGAGCTTTTTTTCGTGGCGGTCGAGGGCGTCCTGAAGCGTGATGGACTCAAAATAATTCTTCAGGAGCTCGGACGCGCCTTTCCAGATCTCGAAAGTTCCGCAGGTGTCGTTCTTTTCGCAGGAGCCGGGGTCTTCGATGCAGTCGACCAAGCTGCAGCTTCCCTCGAGGGCTTGGAGGATGTCGCAAATTTTGATCTCGGACGGGGACCTGGCCAGCGTATAACCGCCGCCGGCGCCCCGGATGCTCTTGACGAGCTTGTTGATCTTGAGCGGGATGATGATCTGTTCGAGATAACGGATGGAGATGCCTTCTTCCTCGGAAACGCTTTTCAGGATCACGGCC
>JBGOYP010000087.1:0-8337 GCA_041479785.1 Candidatus Aminicenantia bacterium
GAGATTTCGCGGAGGATTTTAGTGAAGATCTTGCCTCGCTTCGAGTCCGCGGCGGCCTTTTTATGCTTAATCGAACTCCATTTGGAATGTCCGGACATAGGCTTCTCCTTCGGAAAATACCCAAAAATTCTATCACAAAAATAGGGGGGGAGCAAATGCCGGCCGCCCCGGGACGGTTCAGGACCGGCGCATTTCTTCGAGGAGCCGGAGGGCCTTGGTTTCGTCCGCTTTCGCGACCAGGATCCTGGCGGGCGTTTGACCCGAACGCCGATTTGCGTAAAATAGAGCGGGGAGGCGCGATATGAAACAAAACATGGGTTCGGGCGACCGGACGATCCGAGTGTTTCTCACCATCGTCATCGCCATTCTGCTCCTGACGCACGTCCTGAAAGGCACGTTGGCGATCGTTTTGGGCATTCTGGCCGTGATCTTCCTCGCGACGTCGCTTTTTGGCGTCTGCCCGCTCTATATTCCATTTAAGATCTCGACGCTTAAAAAGAAAAGCTGACCTCCGCCTAAATCTTTTTCCGTCTCGGCGTCTCCATGACCGGACTAAAAACGGGGACAACCATTGTCGCCGCGGCCATGAGCGGCGGCGTGGACTCCTCCGTCGCGGCCGCGCTTCTCAAGGACAAGGGGTTCGACGTCATCGGCCTGACGATGAACTTGTTCTCCCTGCCCAGGGGCGTGTGCGCCTCCGAACATCTCCGGAGCTGCTGCGGCCGGAAAGCGCGCGAAGACGCGAACCGCGCGGCCGCCGTCCTCGGCATTCCTCATTATGTCGTCGATTTTCGCAAGGACTTCGAGCGCGACGTGATCGCGGATTTTTGCCAGGAATACGGCCGCGGCCGGACGCCCAACCCCTGCATCCGATGCAACCGGTTCATCAAGTTCGGCCGATTGTTCGAACGGGCCGAGCGCCTCGGGGCCGAGCGGATCGCGACCGGACATTACGCCCGCGTCGAGCGCGATCCCGCCTCCGGCCGATGGCTGCTGAAAAAGGGCCTCGACGCCCTGAAGGACCAATCCTATTTTCTATATTCGTTAACGCAGGACGAGCTGGCGCGGGCCGAGTTTCCGGTCGGCGGATATACGAAGAAGGACATCCGCCGGCTGGCCGCGGCTTTTAAGCTGCCCGTCGCCGAGAAACCCGAAAGCCAGGAAATCTGCTTCGTTCCGGATGACGACTATGCCCGGTTTCTCCGGGACAAATGCCCGCGGGCGTTTGTCCCCGGCCCGATCGTCGACAAGAAAGACAAGATTATCGGAAAGCATCAAGGGATCGCCCATTATACCATCGGGCAGCGGAAGGGGATGGGCATTGCCGCGCCGCATCCGCTTTATGTCGTCGAAATCGACGCGGCGCGAAACACGATCGTCGCCGGCCCCAACGAGGATCTCTATCGGACCAGGCTCGAAGCGGCCGACCTCAACTGGATTCTTTTCGAAAAGCTGGATGCGCCGCTTACGGTCCGGGCGAGGATCCGCTACAAACACATCGAGGCCGGGGCCCGGATCCTCCCGATGGACCATGGCCGCGTTCTTGTGGAATTCGAGAGGCCGCAGCGGGCGATCACGCCGGGACAGGCCGTCGTGTTCTATGAGGACGACACGGTCGTCGGCGGCGGGACGATCGACAAATCCGAAAACGGGTGATCCGGGCGGACCCTAAGGCGTTTTTGGTTTTTCGGACGATTCCCACTCGACCAGCGCGGCCATGATGTCGTTCGGGCCGCTGCAGGAATGCAAGCTTTTCCGGAAATGGCGGTTCTGGGCGACTCGGCTGGCTATAGACAAGATCTTAACCTGTTCGTCCGGACGTTGGGTCGGAGAAAGAATGAGGAAAACGACCTCGATGGGCTTCTCCGTCGGCTCGTCGCTAACGCCGAACCGGGACAAGCCGAGGCTGACGACCGAACGGCTGAGGCCGTCTATCCGGACATGGGGAAACGCCGCCCCTTCGTTGAAAAACGTCGAGCCTTGTTCTTCGCGCTTAAGCACGGCTTGATAAAGCCCTTCCGCGTCTCCCGTCTCATCCAATCCGCTCAAGGTCGCAACGAGCCCGCGGAGCACGGCCTCCTTCGTCACGGGCTCATCCCAGATCACGATCCGCTCGGGGGCGAGGAGGCACGGCCAGAGGAGCGTCCCTTCGGCGTCGAACGGTGAACCCGGGATGTCGCTGACCAAGCACGCATTTTGGTCGCGTGCTGTCGAAGACGTCTCCTCCCGCGTATCGAGGACGGTCACGGTGATCCCGTGAGCTTCATGGATGAGCCGGTCGACGATCCCGGTCCGGCCGCGGAGGCGTTCCCAAAGCGTCCGGGGACGCGGGCTGCCGATGACGATGTGGCCGACCCGGTATTCCTTGGCGAACTGGAGCAGGGTTCGGACGATGTCTTCTCCCCTGTAGGTAAAGACGATCGCGCCGAGCTGCTTGGCCAGCGTCAACGTTTCGGAGATGACCTGCTGGGTCCGGACGTCGATGGCGGTCGGCTCTTCGGACGGCGTTTGGACGTAGACTGCATACCAGTTCCGATTGAGGCGTCCCGCGAGCCGGGACGCATAACGAAGCAGCCGCTCGCTGCCGGGTCCCCGGGAACTCAGACAGACCATGACCTGGTCGGGGACCATGGATTCATCTTCGGCCACGGTGTCCCGCCTCCGAAAATCGATCTGGGAGGCGAGCTCGCGCAAGGTGAGCTCTCGCAGCTTGTCGAGGTTGGAATTTTTGAAAAAGTGTTCGAGGGCGAGCTCGATCCTCTCGGGCGTGTAGACCTTGCCGTCCTTCAGCCGCTGCCGCAGGTCTTCGGCCGACAGGTCGACGTTGACGATCTGGTCGGCTTCGGCGATGACGCTGTCCGGAAGGCGCTCGCGGACCTTGATTCCGACGGCCTGTTCGACCGTGTCGTTGAGGCTTTCCAGATGCTGGATGTTGAGCGTCGTGATGACATGGATGCCCGCCGCCAGGATGTCCTGGACATCCTGGTATCTTTTTTCATTGCGGCTGCCGGGGATGTTGGTGTGGGCGAGTTCGTCGATGAGGGCGACCTGCGGTTTCCGCGCCAGAACGGCGTCGACGTCCATCTCCTCGATGACGATACCCCGATATTCGTTCCGGCGGCGAGGGATGATTTCCATCCCCTCCAACAGTCGTTCGGTTTCGACCCGGCGGTGCGTTTCGACGAGCCCGACGACGACATCGATGCCTTCGTCCTTGAGGCGGCGTCCCTCGAGGAGCATCTGGTAGGTTTTTCCGACGCCCGCGGCGTAGCCCAGATAGACCTTGAGCCGTCCCCGCTGCGAATGGCGGATCATCCGCAAAAACGTGTCGGCCTTGGTTTCGACGGTCATGGGGCGAGCTTTCCTTCCAGGTCCAGGTTGAGCATCAGGACGTTGACCCGGGGCTCTCCGATGAACCCGAACGTCCGTCCTTCCGTATGGGCGCCGACCTTTTTAAGAACGTCCTCGAGGGCCCAGCCTCGGGCTCGAGCGACGCGGCGGGCTTGGAGACGCGCGTTTTCGACGCTGATGTGCGGGTCGAGACCGCTCGCGGAGGTGGACACGGCATCGGCGGGAACGGGCGTTTCCTGCGAAAGGCCGTTCTCGGCGCGATAGGATTCGACGCGGGCCCGCGTCCTCTCGACCAGGATTTTTGAAACCGGCCCCAGATTCGAGGCGCCCGAACCGGCTGGGTCGTATCCTTTCCCGGCCGCCGACGGCCGCGGGTGAAAGAACCCCGGACCCGTAAAAGATTGGGCAAGCAGCTCCGAACCGACGATACCTCCTTTAATCCGGACCAGCGAACCGTCGGCTTTTCGCGGGAACAACCCGTGGCCGGCGACCCAGACGAGAAGTGGATAAGCGCCGCAGACCAAAACGGCAAGGAGCAGGGTCGCCGCGAGCGACGTCTTCAGATCCTTCATCAGGTCTTTCATGATAAGCCCCATCTAAACAAGGTGCAATCCGCTGATCACAAGATCGATCAATTTGATCCCGATGAACGGGGCGACCAGTCCTCCCAGCCCGTAGATCAACAGGTTTCGCCGCAAGAGAATGGCTGCGCTTAGCGGCCTGAACCGAACGCCCCGCAGGGCGAGAGGGACCAAGGCGATGATGATCAGGGCGTTGAATATCACCGCGCTCAAGATGGCGCTTGCCGGCGAGGCTAGTCTCATGATGTTGAGCGGTCCGATCATGGGGAAGAGGCCAACGAGCATCGCCGGGAGAATAGCGAAATACTTGGCCACGTCGTTGGCGATGCTGAACGTCGTCAAGGCGCCGCGGGTGATCAGCATCTGCTTACCGATCTCGACGACCTCGATGAGCTTGGTCGGGTTGGAGTCGAGGTCGATCATGTTTCCCGCCTCGCGGGCCGCTTGCGTCCCGGTATTCATGGCCACGCCGACGTCCGCTTGGGCGAGAGCCGGGGCGTCGTTGGTCCCGTCGCCGGTCATCGCGACGAGGCGCCCGGCGGCCTGTTCGCGCCGGATTAACGCCAGCTTATCCTCGGGCTTGGCTTCCGCGACATAATCGTCCACGCCCGCTTCCCGAGCGATGGCCGCCGCCGTCAGGCGGTTATCGCCGGTGATCATCACCGTTTTAATGCCCATGGCCCGGAACCGCTGGAACCGGTCCTTCAACCCGCCCTTGACGATGTCTTTCAAATGGATCACGCCCAGGACTCGGGCCGGCTCGGCCACGACGAGCGGCGTGCCGCCCGAAGACGCGATTCGGGCCACGGCGTTTTGGATATCGGCCGAGATGGCCTGTCCCATCCAGTCTCGGACGGCGTCAGTGGCCCCCTTCCGGATCCGCCGCCCTTCAAAGTCGATCCCGCTCATCCGTGTCTGGGCGGAGAATGCGATAAATTTGGCCTGCGGGATTTCAGCCGTCGACCGCCCGCGCAGGCCGTATTTTTTGGCGAGGACGACGACGCTCCGGCCCTCCGGCGTCTCGTCGGCCAGCGAGGCGAGCTGGGCCGCATCGGCCAGCTCTTCGACCCGGATGCCGGACGCCGGCAGGAACTCGACCGCCTGACGGTCTCCAAGCGTAATTGTCCCGGTCTTGTCGAGGAGAAGGACGTCGACATCGCCCGCCGCCTCGACGGCCCGGCCGCTCATAGCCAGGACGTTTTTCTGAACCATGCGGTCGATGCCCGCGATGCCGATGGCGCTGAGCAATCCGCCGATCGTCGTCGGGATCAGGCAGATGAGCAGCGCCACGAGGACCGGGATCGAAAACGATAAATTCAAATAAAGTCCGAACATTTTCAAGGTCATGATCACGACAAGAAAGATGATCGTCAACGCGGAGAGAAGGATGGTCAGGGCGATTTCGTTCGGGGTTTTCTGCCGGCGGGCGCCCTCGACCAGCGAGATCATGTGGTCTAAAAAGCTTTCGCCCGGGTTCGCCGTCACGCGGACCTTGATCCAGTCCGAAAGGACCCTCGTTCCGCCCGTCACGGCACTTCGGTCGCCGCCCGCCTCGCGGATGACCGGTGCGGATTCTCCGGTGATGGCCGATTCGTCTACAGAAGCGACGCCCTCGACCACTTCGCCGTCGGCGGGAATGATTTCTCCGGCCTGGACGAAGGTGATGTCTCCTTTTCGGAGCTGCTCAGCGGGGACGGTTTCCCAGGTCCGGCTCCGCGAAGAGCGTCTGGCCATCGTCTGGGTGCGCGTTTTTCGCAATGCCCGGGCTTGGGCTTTGCCGCGTCCCTCGGCCATCGCTTCGGCGAAGTTGGCGAAGAGGACGGTGAACCAGAGCCAGAGGGCGACCTGAAGGATGAATCCCGGCGATTCGTTTCTTCCTTGGACGAGAAAGGCCACGGTCGTGACGGCCGCCCCGACTTCGGTGACGAGCATCACGGGATTCCTCGAAAGCGTTAGCGGGTTGAGCTTCTTGACGGCCGCGCCCGCGGCCTCGATCACGATGTCCCGGTCGAACAACGAGCGTTTCTTTGCGGCCATGGCGTGATGTCCTTTAGAACACGATGCTCGAATGAGTCATGATGAAGTGTTCCAGGACGGGTCCGAGCGAAAGCGCGGGGAAAAATGTCAGGGCGCCGACGATCAGGACCGTTCCGACGAGAAGGACGACGAAGAGCGGGCCCGTGACGGGAAACGTCCCGCTCGACGCCGGCACGTGCTTTTTTCTCGCGAGCCGGCCCGCCAGGGCCAAGACGGGGACGAGGAACAGGAACCGCCCGATCAGCATCCCCAGTCCGAGGGTCGTATTGAGCCAGGGCGAGTTGCCGTTATATCCGGCGAACGCGCTGCCGTTGTTTCCCGCCGCGGACGAGAACGCGTAGAGGATCTCACTCAGCCCGTGCGGGCCCGTGTTCGCGAGCCCCGCCCGCCCCCAGGCGCTCGCGCTGGCCCAGGCGGTGAACCCGAGGATGTCGAAGATGAGGACGAGGAGGGCGATGACGCACAACTTAACCTCGGCCGATTCGATTTTTTTCCCGAGATACTCCGGCGTGCGTCCGACCATCAGGCCGGCCAGGAACACGGCGAGGATGATGAAGACGATCATCCCGTATAAGCCCGAGCCGACCCCGCCGAAAATGACTTCGCCGAGCTGGATGTTGAGCATGGGGACGAGACCGCCGAGCGGCGTGTAAGAATCGTGCATCGAGTTGACCGCTCCGCACGAAGCGTCCGTCGTCACGGTCGCGAACAGGACGGAATCGAATATCCCGAACCGGACCTCCTTGCCTTCCATGTTTCCCCCCGCGGGGCTGACGCCCAGCGCTCTCAGCCGGGGATTGCCGGACGTTTCCGCCGACCAGGCGGCGAGGAGGCCGGCCAGAAAAAGGACCACCATGGCTGCCCATACGGCCCAGCCGTGCCGCGCATTCTTGGTCATGCGGCCGAGATAATAGGTCAGACCGCTTGGGATCAGGAAGATGGCCAGGACCTGGATGAAGCTGGACAGGGGGGTGGGGTTCTCAAAGGGATGGGACGAGTTGGAGTTGGTATAGCCGCCGCCGTTCGTGCCCAGCATTTTAATCGCTTCCTGGGAAGCGATCGGACCCTGGGCGATCGTCGGGCTGATTTTATTTGCGTTCTGGGCCATGACAGAATCGACCGAGCCCAGCCGCGGCATGCCTGCGGCAAGACGTTCCGCCGGGATCATAGCCTGATAAGGACGAAAATTCTGAACGACGCCCTGGGAGACGAGAAAAACGGCAAAAACCAGCGATAACGGGATCAGGATGTACAGGTGGATGCGTACAAGGTCCCTCCAGAAATGGCCCACGGTTTTGGCGTTCTGCCGGGCGAGGCCGCGGACGAGAGCCGCGGCGGCGGCGATGCCGACGGCCGCGGAGGCGAAGTTCTGGAAGACGAGCCCGACCATTTGGGCAAAATATGAGAGAGTGGATTCGCCGCCGTAGTTTTGCCAATTGGTGTTGGTCGCGAAGCTGACCGCCGTATTGAACGCGAGGGGGCCGTTCATGGGACCGAAATGCTGGGGGTTGAGCGGTAACAAATGCTGAAAGCGGAGGACGGCGTAGGTAAAGACCGTCCCGATCAGGCTGAATGTCAAGAGAGAGCGGGCGTATTGTTTCCAGGTCTGCTCGGCCTCGGCCTGGACGCGAAAAATCCGGTAAAAGAGATGCTCGACCGGACGCAGGACCAGCGATAAGGCCGTTTTTTCCCGGGTTTCCAGGACCGCGTAGAGATAGCGGCCGACGGGTTTCGTGAGAAGCGCGAGCGCTCCCAGAAAAACGGTCAGTTCGATCCAGCCGGCCAAGGTCATCGTCGTCCCAAGCTTCTAAAATTTTTCGGCCTTGACGATGGATATCACGAGATAGACGATCAGTGCCAAGCCGATGAATCCCACGAGATAGCCCGACATGGATTAGATCCTTTCGCAGAGATCGGCGAACAATCCGCAGACGCCGAAAAAAAGGATGATCACGACGATGAAAAGAAGGTCGGTCATGACCGTTCCTCCTTGTCCGAAACGCGATCGGCCCGTTTCAAGGTAAAGCTGAATGTGCTTCCTTCGCCGACGCGGCTTTCCACCTGAACCGATCCGCCGTGCGATTCCACGATCTCCTTGACGATGGCGAGTCCAAGGCCGACGCCTTTCGCGGTGTCCTCTCCGGGGACTTGGAAAAATCGCTCGAACACGTGGTCGAGATACTGGCGCGGAATCCCTTTCCCGGTATCCGTGATCGAAAACGAAACTCCTTGCTCGTCGGCTTTGGCCCCGATTTTGACCTCGCCGCCGGCCGACGTGTATCTCATGGCGTTCGACATGAGGTTGGCGAAGACTTGGTGGATTTGAGCCGGGTCCGCCCAGACATCGGGAAGGTCGTCCGCGACTTCC
>JBGOYP010000088.1:0-8125 GCA_041479785.1 Candidatus Aminicenantia bacterium
TCCCGGTGTTCGTTTTCCCCGCCTGATTTTTCCTTTCCTATCCTGGCATGTTTTTTGCATTAAGAATTATTGGAAGGAGACAGGCGATGAAAAAGATGTGTTTTATCGTCGCGGCGAGTCTTGTCCTTATCCCGCTCCCTGGATCCGGCCAATCCCAGAGCTACTACGACCGCAGCTATGTCCGGATGAGCTATGTCCAGGGCGATGTTTTCGTCCAGCGCGGCAAGGATATGGGCTATGAAAAGGGCGAAGTGAACCTGGTCATCGTCGATGGCGACAAAATTGGGACCAAGGACGGCCGCGCCGAGTTCCAGCTCGGCCGGCAGAATTTCCTCCGCCTCGACCGCTTCACCCAGGTCGACGTCACGTCCCTTCCCAGCCAGGACCAGGATCCGACCAACCTCCATCTTCTCGCCGGCAGCCTTTATCTCCGGGTCGAGACATCGGACGGCGAACGGAATCTCCAGGTCCATACCCCTGACGCCTCGTTTTATATCCTCGAGGCGGGGCTCTACCGGATCGATGTCCGGGAGAACAAAGAAACCGACTTCAGCGTTTATCGCGGCCGGGCCGAAGTTGCGGGCCAGGACGGTTCGGTCCTGGTCGGCGGCGGAGAGCATGTCGTCGCCTTGGACGGCCGGTTCGAGTCCGAACCCGGTTCGCTTTCGGCGAGGCGCGACGAGTTCGACGATTGGAGCGAGACCAGGGACGCTCTTTACACCCCCCGCTCCGCTCCGTCCTATCTGCCCGCATCTTATTCCGAATACGAAAATGAACTTGCGGACAACGGCCGATGGGTCGAAGAATCACCCTATGGCCATGTCTGGGTCCCTTCGATCTACGACGACGACTGGCGCCCGTATTACAACGGCCGGTGGGAGTGGTATCCGATCATCGGCTGGACATGGGTACCTTACGAGTCCTGGGGCTGGTGCACGATGCATTTCGGCCGGTGGGGTTGGGGAGCCCATCTCGGCTGGTATTGGATCCCGCACTCTTCCTGGGGCTGGGGGCCGGCCTGGGTCCATTGGTATTGGGACGCTTCTTATGTCGGCTGGGCCCCGTTGAGCTACTACAATTATCCAGGCGTCCTCCTCGGCGGGAGATTCCACGACCGGTATACGGATAGGTATTACCCGAACGGGTCCCGGGCCATGACTATGATCCACCGCGATCAGCTCCAGCACCGGAGGATTTCCGACGCGGCGCTCCGGGGCGATGCGGTCCACAAAGTCGGGCTCATTTCTCTCCGGTCGAGCCAACCGCACGACTCGCCCCGGGCGAACCGCGACGGCGAGATCGCGTCCAGAGCGAAAAGCGTCGTTTCGCGCGGCAACCTGAGGAGCGTCGGGCGGAGCTTCGACGCAGGCGGCAGACGTCTGACCTCAAGTGACATCAAGGCGGGCGTCGTCGGCCGGTCGTCGGACCGCGCCGCAGCCGACGTCCGAGGGTCGGTCGCTCAAAGCGGCCGGTCTATCGCGACGCCGAGTAGCGCCCTGCGCGCCTTCCCTTCACGGACGAACGTCCAGAATAATGCCTCCCGGACGAGCGAGATGTCGAAGGCTATCACGCCTTCCCAGATCCGGAAATCCACGGCCACAGCCAACGACGGCAGTTTCTCGTCCCGGTCATCAAACCTCCGGGAGTTCCGCTCGAATACGAACACGGCGCCTTCGAAGGGCCTTTCTTCACCGTCAATACGGTCGAACGTTTCGCCGCAGTCTTCGAACCTCCGGGAATTCCGCTCGAATACGACTGCGTCGCCCTCGAGAAACCTGACGTCGCCGACAATCAGGTCGAGTGTTTCGCCTCGCTCGACGAATGTCCCATCGCCAAGCTCCAGCTCGGTGCCCCGGAGCGTGAACCGTTCCGGGTCCTCGTTCAACAACGTGCCCAGGTCGAGCAATACGACCGCGCCGTCCTTCCGTGCGCCTTCGTCTTCTCGCAGCGCTCCATCGCGATCGTCGAGCACCCCCTCGCGTTCTTTCAGCGCCCCCTCACGCTCTTTCAGCGCTCCATCGCGCTCGTCGAGCGCTCCATCACGTTCTTTTAGCGCTCCATCGAGGTCATCGAGCGCTCCCTCTCGTTCTTTCAGCGCCCCATCGAGGTCATCGAGCGCCCCCTCTCGTTCTTTCAGTGCTCCGTCGCGGTCGTCGAGCGCCCCATCGAGAAGCTCGGGTTCGTCCTCGTCCCGGTCTTCATCGGGCGGCGGCTCCATCCGCAAGAGGTAAGCTTCGAACCGGCACTTTCTTCTTTACATTTTCTTTCCGAGATGGTATAAAATATCGTCTTTTCTTCGAGTGCCGATTTCTCGATTGGAGGTAAGCGCGATGTCTCTCAAGAGAAGCCGAATCATCGTCATCGGGGCCAGCGCGCTGGCATTTCTTTGGATAATAACGGCCGAGACGGCATGCAAACAGGCCGCCCAACCCCCCGCTCCCGGCGAGAAGGGCGCTCCGCCCGCGATGGAAGGGAACACGATCATCGAGGGCTTGAACGACGTCACGGGAACGGTCAAGAGCGCCTTCGGGAAATATTTTTACGTTTCCGAGCTTCCCGGATTTGATTTCGTCGCCAACGGAAAGGTCGAGAACGGCGATACGTCCTCTCTCTTAGGCAAGGACGTCAAGGTCAAGGCTCTCTTCCGCCGCGAAAATTCCACGTTTCTGGTCGTCCAGTCGATCGACGTCAAAGAAGGGACCGGATACCGGAACGTTTTCAACAGCACCGAGACGGCCCTCCCGGAGGAATGTTTCAACCAGAAGGCGCGCACCGACTACGAAGAACTGAAGATCACGAACATCACCAAGAGCGCCGACTGGGAAGGCAAAAGCAAGGGGAAGGTCCACGGCAAGCTCATCACCGGGGCCGACGGCAAAATGACGGGGATTTCGATTCTCGGCGACGGGAACAAAGAACTAGCGAAAGTCATCGTCGATAACGTGACCGAATACGCCGACTACTACCTCAAGAAGCTCCGGCTGTTCGATACCTACTGGCTCTACCTGAATATCAAGGAGAGCGTTCCGGCGAATGCCAGGGCCAAGGCTAAGGAAATCTTCCACGCGGACCTGGTCTTCATCGGCCTGTATTAAATCCGAGACGAACACCGACCGAGCCGGTTCCCGCACGGGGCCGGCTCTTTTGTTTTTCCTAAAAAAATCAGAGTGTTTCGGCCAACCGCGCCAGGTCGTCCGGAAGGCGGGAGAGATGGACGCGTAGAACCCGGCGTCCTAGGGCTTCGAGCGTTTCCCGGTCGCCCTGGGCTTGCGCGTCCTCGACCGAACCGAACGTAAACCGTGTCGCCGCCGCCCCGGGCTCGGCCGGGACCGGCAGGTCACGCTTGTGGTCCGATGTCAACTGGATGAACAGGCCGTTATCGCGGCCGCCCTTATGGAGCTGGCCCGTGGAATGGAGGAATCGGGGGCCGAAGTCGAACGTTGCGGGGCGTCCCGTCCTTTTCTGAAGCTTGACCGCCAAGCGCCGCAAGGCCGCGGCGTTGTTTTCGGACGGCGCGATGAACGCTTGGAGGGCGATATAGTCGCCCGGCCGGACGGATTTTAAAAAATCCCGCAAGCCGCGGACGTCCGCTTTGAGTTCCACGGGACGTCCGCCGGAGCCGCCGCAGGAGGCGAGGACGGCCTCGGTCTTTTTTTTGGATGCGGCGACATTCGGCTGGTCGAACGGGTTGATCTTCAGGATATGGCCGGCCACGGCCGTGGCCATTTCCCATAAGAAAAATTGGAAACCGATTTCGTAGCGATCTTCGAGCGAAAACGCGATGGCGGGCGCGCCGGGTTCTTTCCCGAGGGCTTCCGTTTCGGTCGAAACGGGTCCAAGGCCGATCGATATTTCCAGCGCGTCGGCCCAGAATTTATCTCGAGGAGCGGGAAGTTCCCGGACCAGAGGGAGGAAGCCCCGGCCTTCCTTGCCGGTGCTTTCGGCCAATAGCTGCTCGAGCCAGGCGCCGAAGCTGACTATCGCCGGAGGCAAGACGAATCGTTGTTTATCCCGCCCGGCGAGGGCCGCTACGGCGAGGATCGTGCCGAGCCGGGCGCCGGGGTTGGCGGTCGCGTCCGCGATCCGGCAGGCCCGGGCGGCCCGCCGCCCGCGTTCCGCCAGCGTTAAAATATCGACCCCGAGGAGCGCCGCGGGGACAAGCCCGAACGGCGAAAATACCGAAAATCGTCCGCCGATGTCCGGGTCGCCGGAAAAGACGCGCCGAAATCCGAGCCGCCGAGCCGTAAGCTCCAAAGGCGTCCCGGGGTCGGTGATCGCCACGAAATAGGCCCCGGCGCGGGCTCGGCCGACGCTGTCGCAGATTAAGGTATAAAAATAATTCAGGAAGAGCGACGTTTCGAGCGTCGTCCCCGACTTCGAGGAGACGACGACGAGCGTTTTTTCGAGAGGCGCGGCCTCGGCGGCCGTCCGGACCGCGTCGGGGTCCGTGCTGTCGAGGATCGATAGCTTCAGACGGCCGGCGGAGGTTCCGAAGACGTCCCGCAGGACTTCGGACGCGAGGCTCGACCCGCCCATCCCGAGAAGAAGGGCCCCGGTGAGTCCGTCCGCCGCGACTTCCCGGGCGAAACTTTCGAAGCCGTCCGCGGACGCGGCGGCCCGGTCCGGGCCGTCCAGCCAGCCGAGCCTGGTTGAGATCTCCTCATCCCGATTTTTCCAGACGGTGTGGTCGCGGCGCCAGATGCGGGCGATGACGTCCGCGTCGTCCAGGCCGGACAGAATACGGCGGATTTCCGGTTCCAGCGTTTCAAATCCCGACATGGCGAAGGGCGCCGTTTTGTCCATCTCTCCGAAATTGTAACCGTTCTCCGCTTCCTTTTCAAACGCCCCGCCCTGACTGTCGAACTCTATATATCGAAGTCGGTCGCGGGTGGCGGAGAGCACTCGGGATATGCCGCTCGGAACCCGTCCGAGAGCGAGAGCGGGCACGGTTCGGAAAAACGCAGTTTTTCCGAGAGCTCGAGAGCGAGGTCGAGCGGATTTTCCGCGCTGGGGAAAATCCGCGTGGTGACGAACGGCATATCCCGAGTGCCTCCCGGCCCCCGGGTTGACAAGGGCGCTCTCGGCCATGTTACAATCCCCCCTTCGCGCGATCCGGATTTTGCGCGTCGATAAGGAGATGAGGTCATGAAGAAAATCCTGAGGCTCAGTCTTCCCGTCGTCTTGGCGATGACGTTGACCGCTGCCGCGTCCGCTCCGCAAACCCAGGAAAAGGTCGACTACGGGAAGATCCTCGGCACATGGACCCTGGACATGGATTTCAACGGAAATCCGTTTTCGATGACGCTTGAGATGAAAATGGTCGAGGACAAGCTGGGGGGAGTCATCAGCGACCAGATGGGTATGCTGAACAATGTCCCGCTGTCCCAAGTCCAGTTCGACGGCCAGACGCTGAAAAGCGAAATCAAGGTGGCCATGCCGCCCGATAACGTCGAGCGGGTCATCAAGCTCGAGGCGAAGCTCGCCGAGGGCAAGCTCCAAGGAACCCTGTTGGTTGCCGACTTTGGGATGGCGATGCCCTTCACGGGAACGAAAAAATAATAAGGATTGTCAATCATGAAATACGGATCCCGAATCGTCTTCCTCCTCGGGCTTGTCGCCGTCGCGGCGTGGACGGTCCAAGCCCAGACGCCGGCGAAAGTGGATTACGCCAAGGTCCTCGGCCCTTGGTCGCTCGAGATCAACGCCGGTGATCAATATTATTATTTGACCCTCGTCCTGAAGATGGATCAGGGGAAGTTCACCGGAGCGTTGAGCGAGCAGAACGGAATTTTCACGAATGTTCCTCTGACGAGCGCCGAATTCGACGGCGAGACGCTCAAATTCGAATGTAAGGTTACGACGCCTCCGGACGGCGCCGAGCGGGTGACCAAAAGCGAGGCCAAGCTCGTGGACAACAAGCTTCTGGGCGTGATCACGATCGTCGAGTTCGGGATGTCGGCGACGTACGCCGGGACGAAAAAATAGCGCTCCGGCGTTCCCCATGACGGATTCTCCCGTCGAGCGCCTCGGCGCGTTCCATCCTTCCCGGGCCCTGTACCGGTTCTCGATCCTCGTCTTCGTCGCGTCGTTGTCGTTCGGCAGCTATTTCGCTTATGACATCATCGGGGCTATCGCCCCGTCCCTGGTCGAGGGGCTCAAGGCGTCCCGAGCCACCGTCGGCACCATGAACACGATGTACAGCATCGCGGCCGTCCTCGTTGTCC
This sequence comes from Candidatus Aminicenantia bacterium, assembly GCA_041479785.1. Taxonomy (GTDB): domain Bacteria; phylum Acidobacteriota; class Aminicenantia; order Aminicenantales; family UBA4085; genus JBGOYP01. The sequence goes on from JBGOYP010000088.1 coordinate 6,225, forward strand.
TGTTCGGCGGGATGCTGACCGATAAGCTGGGGACGCGTAAGGCGAGCATCCTGTTCTCGGCCCTCGTCTTGATCGGCGCGGGGATCGTCTGGCAGGCCAAATCGATCCCCGTCTTTTTCATCGGCCGGTTCATCTTCGGCGCCGGCTCCGAGCCCCTGGTCGTCGCCCAGAGCGCCATGCTCGCCCGCTGGTTCAAGAACAAGGAAATGGCCATGGCCTTCGGTGTCCAGCTGACCGTGAGCCGCCTCGGCTCGCTCTTCGCCTTCAACACCGGGGAGCTTTTCTCGAGTTACTTCGGAAGCTTTCGATACGCCCTGCTGGCCGCCCTCGGCGCCTGTGCCATCTCGCTCGTCGGCAATCTCTTTTATATCGTCATGGACAAGCGGGGCGAGACGGCTCTCCACCTCCGTGACGAAAGCGCCGGCGAGAAGATCGTCGTCAAGGACATCAAGGAATTCAAGCCGACGTTCTGGTTCGTCACGTTCCTGTGCTTCACATTCTACGCGGCGATCTTCCCCTTTCAGAGCCTGTCGACGGACTTTTTCGCGACGAAATGGGGGATCGCCCTGACCGCCAAGGTGGGCGGGAGTTTTCTCGCCCAGGTCTTCAACAATCTCCTCCACATCTTCAGCACCGCCGGGGGCATCACGAGCATCATCATTTTTGCCTCGATGATTCTCGCCCCGTTTGCCGGCCGGCTCGTAGACCGGGTGGGGAAGCGGGCGACGTTCATGATCGTCGGTTCGCTCCTCCTGATCCCGTGCCACCTGGCTATGGGCCTGACCTCGATCTATCCGGTGTTCCCGATGATCCTCCTCGGATTCGCCTTCGTCCTCGTCCCGGCCGCGCTCTGGCCGTCGGTCCCGCTCATCGTCCGCTCCGAACGGGTCGGGACGGCCTTCGGCCTGATGACGGCCATCCAGAATATCGGCCTCGGGCTCTTCCCCCTCCTCAATGGGCTGCTGAGAGACAAAACCGGGAACTACGTTGCGAGCCAGGTCATGTTCGCGAGCCTGGGCGTGATCGGGCTGGTCTTTGCGATGCTTCTCAAGCGGGCGGACCGCCGGGAAGGCGGCATCCTCGACGGCCCGCGGGCGAAAACGGCGTGATCGATACGGTCATCTCCGACCTCGGCCAAGTCCTGGTCCGTTTCGATAACCGGCTCTTTTTCGACCGTATGACGCGTTATACCAACCATTCGCTCGAGGACATTCGCCGGGTCACCCACGAAAATAGGGACCTTCTCAACCGATTCGATACCGGCCGGCTAAGCCCCGAAGAATTTTATCGCCTGGCTGTCGCCGCCCTCGAAGCCGAGGTCCCCTACGATGATTTTTACGCGGCGTACAACGATGTCTTTTCCCTGGAGCGGCCGGTCCTAGCGGTGATGGCGAAGCTCAAACCGAAATACAAGCTTGTGCTTGTCTCGAACACGGACCCGGTGCGTTACGCCTATATCGAACGGCGGTTTCCCGAGCTTCTGATATTCGATGCCTACGTCCTTTCTTTCCGCTTGGGCGTGATGAAGCCCGACCCCGCGATCTATCGGGAGGCGCTGGCCCGGGTCGGTGCGCTCCCTGACGGGGCCCTCTTCATCGACGACCTCCAGGAAAATATCGACGGCGCCGCACGGCTGGGCATCCGGGGGCTCCTTTTCCGGCCGGACGCGGACTTTGAATCCGATCTGAGAATGGCCGGCGTGGAGCCTTAGAGAGGGCCCAAAGGAATACGAGCCCGGATTGTCTATAGAGACAGGAGGAACCATGAAAAGAGCGCTTATCCTCGCGTTGGCCCTTGTCGCCGCCGGAACCTGGGCAACAGCCGCGCCTCAACAGCAAAACACCGTTTTAGTCTGGCCGGGATTCCAGGAAAGCGCGTTCCCGTTTCTGCCGGTCGGCGGA
>JBGOYP010000089.1:0-8113 GCA_041479785.1 Candidatus Aminicenantia bacterium
ATCCGGGTGATCGCTCGCTGGCAGACGAGGCAGAACTCATCCTTCGGGTTCGAGATCATGATGCAGTTCATCATCGGACGATAGAGGCCCTTGGCGGCGTAACCCGCGCCTTCGAAGACTCCGACTTTGTCGGCCAGAGACGCATATGCCTTGCGGATGTCCTCGATTTTGGCCGCGATCGCTTTGTCGGCCGCTTGGAACTTCTCCTGGATCTTCTTGATTTCGGCCTCCGGCGCGTTCTTCTTTTTCGCCGCGGCGATGTCGTCGGACTGGGTTTTCCGGTTCAGTTGGCGTTCGGCCTGGAGGGCTTCGACTTTGTCCTTCCCGTACTCGGTCGGGACGCCGATCCCGGGCGAAAGGAGGTCTTTCCATTTCACGTTGGCGGGGTCGAGGAGGGCGGTGATATTGGGCTCGAGCGGTTCGACGCCCTTGGGGTAGAAATCGTTGTAGGCGACCTCGGATGCGTAATACTCGTCCGCCAGGCCCCCGAACGAATGACCGAGCTCGTGGACGAAGACCTGGCGGCTCCGGTTGTTGTCCACGGTCGTCACGCAATAATCCATGGCGATGCTGCCGCCGCCGTACCGCGCGCTGTTGACGAGGACGACGATCACGTCGTAGGCGACCTGGGCGGCCATCTCGTGCATGCGGTGGTCCTCCTCGATGAGCATGTAGCGGTCGAGGTCGAAGGCGTTGAACGAAGCGTTGAGGTTCGTTTTCTTGTAGGCGCTCTGCCGCGGCTCATCCATGGCCCGCTCGGGCGACGGCCGGAAAATGGCCCGGATGTTGAACCGGTCCTGCGTCTTTTTGTAGGGCTCGACGCTGAAAAGAAAAGCCGTCATCCGGTCCACGTCGGCCTTGAACTTATCCTTGTCCCCGGCCGTATAGCCTTCGGCGAGGAACACGAAATCGACGCGGTCGCGGGGGTCTCCGCTTTTTTTCGCTTCGTAGATCTCGTCTCCGGCCGAGGTTGACTCGCGGAGGATATGATAATCCGCGGGGTCGATCGTCTCGCTGAAGATGGGGTGGAGAAGATGATGTTTATCGCGAATCTCGATCACGAAAAGCACGGGCCGCTTCGGATAGGGGATACGGACCGAGCGCTGGAAGACGCGCTTCACGCCGTTCAGGGCCGGCGTCGTCGTCTTATATTCCGCGAACATCGTATCGAAGCCGCGGTTGAAGATCAGCTTGTTCGAGGCGATATCGTAGAGCTTCAGGGCGTAATGGCCGTATTCGAAGGGGAAGAGAAGCCCGGACTTGGTTTCGGGCCAGATCCCCTCCTGATAGATATGGTCGATCGTGACCGTTTCCTCTTTGGCATCGCCGGTCTGATAGAGGTCGACCCGCAGCGCTTTGTCGATAAAATAGTCGTCGAAAGCGACCTGGGCCAGCCCGGAGCCGGCTGCCGCGCCCAAGATCAAGATGAGGATCGTGAGACGCTTTGTCATCGAAGCCTCCACGCCTTTCTGAGGATGGACAAAATCAGCCAACAGTATACATTTTCCCCGGGCCTTTGAAAACGGGGTAAAAACGGCATGATTTATCGGTTAGGCGTGATCCGATTAAGAGCCACGCCGTGGGCGTTGACGTTGGTCAAAACCGCGTCTGAGACGGGATGATTCCCGTCGTTTTTTTCCGGATCAAGGTTCGGACTTTCATGGACAGCGGCTTCCCCATCATTTTTCCCAGCGGGCGCGGAGACATTTCAGGATTTTATACCCTTCGTCATCTTCGTCGATGGCGTAGACTCTCCCGTTCCGCCAGAGGCGCGGGCTCACGTTGAGGGATAGCTTGGCGATGTAGCGTCCCTCGGCGTCAAAGACGTCGAAGAAATAATTCTTCTTGGTCCTTTCTTTCTCATAGGTCCGGACGAGAAGACGGTCGTCGGCGAAGAGGAAATAAGCATAAGGCGGAAAGGTGGCCGGGAATTGAATCATGTCTTTGACATTGACGTTGCTCACGTTCGAGACCAGTTTCAGCATCTCGTCCTTATCCTCTTTCGTGATGGGGACGGCGTCGTAAGCCCTTCGGATGACCCGGACGGATTTGCTCTCCGCCGAGATGACCTTGATCTCATAATCCTTATCGCTCCCGAGGTAGATTTGGCCGGCGGAGTCCATCTCGAAAGCGGTGCTCAGGCCGCGGAACGGATTGATTTTCGCCTGGATAGGATTCTGCATTTCGAGAGTGACGATCGTTTTTTTCACATTCAGGTCTTTGTCGAATATCTTCAATTCGATACTCAGCCCGCCCGCGGCGAGTCCCATCGTCCGGCCGATGATCCGGCCTTGGCCGTCCATCCGGATTCCGCTTAAACCCAAGGCCTTGCCTGTCGAGAGGCTGCGTTGGAATTTTCCGTCCAATCCGAAAAAGGCCAATCTCTGATTGAGGATATCCTCGACGACGATCTCGTTATTCGGAGAGATCAGGATTCCCACGGGTTGGTTCAGCTCGCCGGGGCCCTGTCCTTTTTTGCCGAAGGCACGAAGGAAGCGGCCATTCGCGTCGAACACGGAAACGCGGCTCTCTTTCCTGTCGAGGACAAAGACTGTCCCGTCCTTATGGACGTCGAGTGTCGTGATGTCGGAAAACGCCGATTCGACCGCCGTCCCGGCCTCGATGGCGAAGATCTCTTCGAGGACGAGTCGCGTTGCGGTTCCTTGGGGAGGGCTCGGCTTTTTTGCGTTTGTGACGATGGTGACCCCGTTCTCGACCGATATTTTTGTTTGTCCGGCGAACGCGGCCACGATCAAGATGCTGAAACAGACGTAGGCGAAGGCTCGATGATATGTCAAAACGTCACCAGTCCCGCTTTTTTCAGGACCTCGAGATACGCGAGAACCGCCTCGAGGCTCGTCTCCTGGCGGTTCTCTGTGTCGAGCATTTTCTTGATGTCCAATGCGTTGTTCCGGCCGTCGCAGAGAAGTTGGATTTCCGCCCCACCGCGCATCATACTCCGGTCCGGGGCGGGAGCGCCCGCCGCGCTCATTTGCTTCTGGGCGTCCTGGATGAGCGGTTGGTAGCCCTGATATCCGTTCTCTTTGACCTTGGGCGTCGGTTTCGGGACAATGGCCGCCGCCTTTTTTTCCAGGTCGGTCGGCTTGAGGACGATCGTTGGAATTCCGAGGGCCGACACCTTCTGTCGCATACTGTTCTCGAGGGCTTTGAGGCCCGCCTGCTCGATCCCCGTGACCGCCGTTTTTTGCGCCGCCAGATACTTGATGAAATTCGCCTTGTCCGAGGCGAGCTGCCCGACCGAATCGAGAGTGGCGCGCTCGTTGATGGCCGCGGCTTCGACGTATGTCCGCACCTTTTTATAGACGGCCGCAACCTGCGACGGGTCGGCCCGCTTCAGCTCCTCGAGGCCGCGGGCGAGCTGATGGCCGAGGCGGGCCGAGGCGTTACTCACAATTTCGGCCGCGATCTGGCTCGCCATCGCGTCGTCGGCCGAGGCGATCGTATAGGCTGCGGCCGCGCCGATGACCACGGCCCGCTTCATTTGCGTCGCGTCGAGTTTGTCCGGCCGGTCTTCGGACGTGTGGTACCACTGGTCGGGCCAGGTGTTCATGACGATGCCCGGAACGCCCACTCCCCAGTCGTTGAAGACTTCATGGTCTGATGAGCCGAAGTGCGTCCCGATATAGTAGTACATGGGTTCCTGCGTGCCGCTCGGGGCCACGATCCGCTTGGCGAGTGCGCCCGACATGCCGTTCGTGACGTAAGAGCGGTTGGTTTCCCCGACGTAGCGGTAGTAATTTTCCATGATGTCGTTGATGTAGTGCGGATGGCCGTAGGAGGTTCGCATCATGGTGAAGAAGGCGAGGCTTTTCGTCAGCTGAACGCCGACCATGTCGAGGTTGATGTCGCACAGAATCCGGCCCATCAGGTCTTTGTTGGCCTTGACATAAGCCGCCGTCCCTGAAATTTCGGGTCCCCAGAGGAACCGGACCGTCCGCTTCGGACGGGGCAGCCGGCCATCGGCGATGAGCGCCTGGAGCGTCCGGGCCATTTCCGCGATCGCCCCGCAGCCCGAAAAGTTGTCGTTGGCATCCTGCTTAACGAACCCCTCGAATAAATGGGCCGTGAGGATAACCTCGTCGGCGTCACGGTCCGTGCCCGGGATCGTGGCCACGACATCCTGGAGTTCGTATTTTTCGGACGCGGCCACGACCTTCGCGCGGACCGTGATCTTTTCGCCGCGTCGCAGCCGGTCGCGGAGGATCTCGCCTTCGCGCGGCGGGAGACTGAAGGCAAATTTGGCGCTTTGGCCCCTCCCGCCGCCGAGCCCGCTCCAAGGCATGAGGAGCGGGTCGAGGAGCGGCCGCGGGGAATAAAATGAGATGACGCCCTCCGCGCCCATCTTGAGACAGGCCGTATTGTGGACGGACGACGCCGGGCCGGCCGTGACGACGATCTTGCCTTTGACGTCCACGCCTTCGAGGTCCTTGGGCGTTCCCTCGCCGACCCAAACGAGCTCGGCCGTGACGTCGGCGTTGGCCGAACCTTGGACGAGCATGGCCCGGAGGTCGGTGTAGGAGGCGATTTTTTGGAGCGCCGGTTTGACTTCCCAAAGCTCGCCGGCAACGCCGTCCCAGGCTTCTCCGCCGGGAAACCGGACGATGGCGACATCGCTCAAGCCGTATCCCTTGAGAAGGTCGAGAAGGTATTGTGTTTCCATGAATGTCCCGACGTATTCGGCGTGTTTGCGGTCGCGCGGCAGCCCGCCCCAAACGATGACATGAGACAGGGCGGTTTCGCCCGACGCCTCGCCCGCGATGAGGTCCATCTGGTTTTGGGGAAGAAACGTCCACTGAAACCACGGCGTCATCTGGGCGCCGGCCGCGAGCGGCAGGCAAAGAATGATCAAAACCCTGAAGACAAATTTCGTCGTATGGCTCATAACCGGCCTCCCGATTCGTGGAGATAAATTCGTCGCATACGCTATTTTGACGGAAATGGGCGAGGATGACAATGCCGGTCGAAGCGTCGGGCGGACGGACCGCTATTTTTTGAACAGCCTGGAGATGTCCACGTCGGCGAAAACGCCGAAGTGGTCCGAGGCGTGGACGCTGTTAACGTGAGCGCGGATCACGATCCTCGAGGCGAGAATGTCTTCGGGCCGGAAGTCGCTGGGGAGGAAGATGTAATCGAGCCGGCGCCGAATGGATGAATCGTAGGCGTCGAGGAGGGCGTTCCCCGCGCGCTTTTTTCCCGACGCGTTGACCGGCCGGCTCGAGTAGGCGACGTTCTCGTTTTGTTCGGAGTCCCACGTATAGCGTTCGTTCAGTTGCCCGGCCCGCGTTTCCGCGGCTCCGAGCGTATCGAAGGCTCCCGTTTCGGCGATGAAGGCTCGCACGGCGGGGTCGTTCTCTTCGGCGTTGAAATCTCCGGCGACGATGACCGGAGCGCCCGGGGGCAGGCGCCGGAGACGGTCGGTGAGTTTGCGGGCGTCTGCGGTCCGCCGCGCGTTTTTTTCTTTGACCACGGCCGCGGCGGCGCGGAATTCCTCGTCCGTGATGTTCTGGGCGTCCGGCCACTCGCGGAATCCGCGCAGAAATTCTTCGTCGTCGGGCGGCGCGGCGATGAGATGAACATCGACGAGGAACAGAAGAGAAGCTCCGATCCGGATGCTTCCCGCCAGAGCCCAGGTGGATTCGCTGAAATGGATCGTCAGGACGTCCCCGTAGAAACCGAACGGACCGCTCAGTTTCCAAGCCGCGAAACGATGCAGGTCCAGGCTCTTCCGGGCGAGAATGGCCAGGCCCTCCTTGAGGTTGACCGGGAGGCCGAGCGGCCCGAATTTGATGCCGCCGTTCACGACTTTATGGATTTGGTCATAATCCAGCATATCGGCCAGGCGTCGGGCGTAACGGCCGGCCGGATTCGCCTCCTGAAGGAAGATCACGTCCGGGTCGAGCTCACGGATTTGAGTCAGCAGGAGGTCAAATCGCTGCCCCCGGCGCAGTTTGGATTCATATTCGCCGTACTTGAAGAACCCTTCGTAGTCCAGGCCCGACCAGACATTGATGGTTAGAAAGCGGAGATGGGTGGCTTCGGCGCGCGGACCGGAATGGATGGAGCCTTGGCTTATGATGAGGACGAGGATTCCCGCCCCCGCGAAACTCACGAGTTTATTCATGAACATCCCCCTTCGATTCGGATCCGGCGCGTTCACGTTCTCTCGCGTTTGCGCGTCAAACATCGGGCGGTGAGGATGAACACGGTATGCCGCTTGTATCCCGACCTGCCCCGCGCTCCGGGCGGGTTAGGGCTGATTATACACTTTTCCGGGCGTCCGAAAAAGACGCTCAGGTTGATTTGACTTTGCGCTGAGCTTCTCCTAGAATTCATGACGATGTCCGAAGCGGACGGCCGAAAGGAGAAAATCCATGCTCGATAAAAGAAACATCGCGTTCCGCGGGGCGGGAATTCTTTGCGGCTGTCTCATCCTGATATGGGCGGCCGGGACGGGCGTCGCTTCTCAGGCCCGGGACGAATCGAACAAGCGCATGTCCGTTCGATTGAGCGGCGGCGCGGGCCTGGCCCTGGACGGAGGCGGCGACCTGGAACTGCATCGCCGGGGGATGGTCAATTATTATTCGGACATCAACCAGCTGCCCAATTATGTCGGGCACACGAGTTGGACCAAGATGTCATTAATCCCCGAGGCCCAAATCGAGTTGCTCTTTCCTCTGACTTCGAGCATTTCCATCGGCCTGGGCAGCGGATATATCCGCGCCAAGAGCAAAGGAAGCTATGGCTTCACGTATAATGAAGCCGACGTCCTGGGCGACGGCAGTTATCAGATCGACCAGACATCGGATTATACGCGCGACTATACGCTCAGCGCCATTCCGGTCACGCTGACGCTGTATCTCACAATGCCGGCCGGCCGTTTCAATATCTACGGCTACGCCGGCGCCGGATATTATTTCGGAACGCTCCACCATGCTTACACCGCCAAGACGCAGGCGAGCCTGGCGATCTACACGACCCTGGACGAAAGCTACGAAATCTCGGACAACACGACCGGGTCGGAGGATGCGACGAAGGGCGGGGTCGGTTTTCACGGCGGGCTGGGCGTCGAGGTCAAATTGGGCTCGAGGTTAGCGCTGGGCCTTGAGGTCTATGGCCGGTATGTGAATATCTCGGGGTGGACGGGGAGCTTCAACGAGACGCGAACGACCGGATATCGGGCCTATCGGACCGACCTCGGTTGGTATGACGACGAAACGCAGACGGACAAGTACAATGACACGGGGAACCTGAAGTACTACGAGACCTACGATTCCGACCTTGGGAAGTATTACGCGGAGATGTTCGTCTACAACGGTGACCCGTCGGAAATCGAGGGGGTCAAAAACGCCCGCGACGCGAAGCTCAATTTCAACGCCGTCGGCGTCCGGCTGTCCCTCCGCATCTTTTTCAATATCCGCTAGTTGCGCGTCCCGCAAATAACGTGCCTCAATAAAGATTCTCCCTTAAACGCGCAACCGCGGGGGAGTTTGCCCTCATTTGAGCTTCAAATGAGGACAGGGGTTCAGCGGAGCGAAGCGAAGCGCCGAAGGGGAGCTTGACTCCCCCTTGGAAGTGCCCCGTTTCGGCGAAATACGGGAATAAGAAATTAATGAAACGGGGCACTAGGCGCGGCGGCCAATCGGACCTTCAGCCAGAGTTTTAAAGGCGCTCGCGCTCCCGCGCCCCTCATCCCGCCGCGGCCGAACGACCCGCCGCTCATGCCTCGACCCATTCCCCCCGGAACGCCGCCCAGTCCGCGGCCCGGCATGAGGATGTTGGGGCCGGCGGTATCGAATCCGACTCCGAGCATCTTTCCTGGCGCGGATTCCGCGGCGAACGGAGCGGCCTCCGATTTGGCGAGCGGGACTTTGATTTCATAAACGAAAATCCCGCCTCTCCGGCTCGCGGCGACCTCGATACCATTGAGCTCGCCGCGGTCGAGCTGCGTCTGTTCGTCGCGGCCCGGGCCAAGGATCTCGACCTCCGCCGTCTCGCCGGCATCCCGGCTGGGTTTTCGAAGGACGCCCATGGAATCCATCTCCGGCGGTCCGGCAAAGTCTTCCCAATTCAGTCCCGTGGGATAGTGAATACC
>JBGOYP010000090.1:0-8029 GCA_041479785.1 Candidatus Aminicenantia bacterium
CATCGCCTTTATCAACAAGTGCGACCGGGTCGGGGCCAATCCGGATAGGGTCCGCGACCAGCTCGAGGAGAAGCTCCGCCACAACGCCGTCCTGATGCAGATCCCGGTCGGCCTCGAGGACAAGCACCGGGGCGTGGTCGACCTCGTCACGATGAAAGCGCTCTATTTCGACGGCGACGACGGCGAGGTCGTCCGGGCCGGCGAGATCCCGGCGGATCTCGAGGACGAAGCGAACGCGAAGCGCGAAGAGATGCTCGACGCCGTCTCAATGTTCTCGGACGGGCTGACCGAGGCGATCCTCGAGAGCCGGGTGACCGAAGACCTGGTCCACGACGCCGTCCGTCGCGGGACGATCGCCCGCAAGCTGACCCCCGTGTTCATGGGTTCGGCATATAAAAACAAGGGCGTCCAGCCCCTTCTCGACGGCGTCGTCCGGTATCTCCCCGACCCGTCCGAGGTAGCGAACTATGCCGTTGATTTCGAGGACGACGGGAAGGAAATCAAGCTCACGTCCGACCCGACCGACCCGGCCGTGCTCCTCGCCTTCAAGCTCGAGGACGGCCCCTACGGCCAGCTCACCTACATCCGGCTTTATCAAGGCCATATCGAAAAAGGCACGGAACTCGTCAACACGCGATCGCGGCAGAAAGTAAAAGTCGGCCGGCTCATCCGGATGCACGCCGACAGCATGGAGGACATCTCCGAGGCCGCCGCGGGAGATATCGTCGCGCTGTTCGGCATCGACTGCGCTTCCGGGGATACGTTCGCGGCCCCCGGCCTCAACCTGGCCCTGACCTCGATCTTCGTCCCCGACCCCGTCATTTCGCTCGCCATCAAGCCCGTGGACAAGCGTTCGCTCGACCGGATGGCCAAGGCCCTCAACCGCTTCACCAAGGAAGACCCGACCTTTCGGACCCACGTCGACCCGGAATCGAACGAGACCATCATCCAGGGCATGGGCGAGCTCCATCTCGACGTCTACGTCGAGCGGATGAAACGCGAATACGACGCCGAGGTCGAGACCGGGAAACCGCAAGTCGCCTACCGTGAGGCGATCACGAGCCGCGTCGAGTTCGACTACACCCACAAGAAGCAGACGGGCGGAGCCGGTCAGTACGGCCGGATCATCGGGTTCCTCGAGCCGTTCGCGGAAGGAACGTACGAGTTCGTGAACGAGGTCAAGGGCGGCCGTATCCCCCGGGAGTTCATCCCGGCCTGCGACAAGGGCTTCCGCGCAGCGATAAAAAAAGGCGAACTCATCGGATTCCCCGTGACGGGCGTGCGGGTCGTCCTCACCGACGGCCAGTATCACGAGGTGGACTCGTCGGATCACGCCTTCCAGGCTGCGGCAATCGGCGCGTTCCGCCAGGCCTACCGGAAAGCGCGGCCGCAGATCCTCGAACCGGTGATGAAGGTCTCGGTCGAAGGGCCGTCCGAGTTCGCGGGCGCGGTTTTCGGAAGCATCCATCAGCGCCGCGGCGCTATCGTCGCATCGGTCGAAGACGGCACGTTCTCGCGCGTCGACGCCGAGGTCCCGCTGAGCGAGATGTTCGGCTACTCCATGATGCTCCGGTCGCTGACCCAGGGTAAGGCCGAGTTCACCATGGAGTTTCTGAAATACGGCCGGGTCCCGGCGAATGTCGCCGAAGAGCTCCAGGCCGCGCACGCGGACAAGAAAGCTCGCGAGAATTCCCGATAAGGAGACGCCGATGGTCAAAGCCGAGCTGATCAAACGGAGCCCGTTGCGGATCCTCGAGGCCGCGATCCACGGCGGGCCGGGCCGCGGGGCCATCGCCGTCCTCGCCTCGCCCAAGGGCGTGGGCAAGACGGCCTGCCTCGTCCACATCGCCACCGACAAACTGCTCCAGGGCAAGCCCGTCATCCACGTCTCGTACGCGAGCCGCGTGGATTACATCATCACCTGGTATGAGGACATCTTCAAGCAGATCGCGAAGGACCGGCGGCTGACCTCCGCCTTGGACGTCCACGACGAGATCATCAAGAACCGGGTCATCATGAACTTCAAGCAGGACGGCACCCGGACCGACCAGGTCCTGCGGAGCGTCGAGGCGATGATCACGTTCGGCAAGTTCGCCGCGGACACGATCATCGTCGACGGTTACGATTTCAGCCGGCCGTCGTGCGACGACCTCGCCGCGTTCAAGGGCTTCGCCGGCCGGCTCGGGGTCGAGGTCTGGTTCAGCGCCTCCCTCAAGGAAACGGGAGAGCCGCTCTACGACGAGAGCGGAATCCCGACCGCGCTCCGGCCCGTCTGCGGCGCCATCGACGTCCTGATCACCCTCCAGGCGAGCGGCGACGGCGTCGAACTCCGGGTCGTCAAGGACCGCGAGCATCCGGCCCCCGGGCTCTTACCGCTCAAGCTCGACCCCAAGACGCTCCTGATCAAATAAGCTACCCCATGACTCCAATCCGGACGCGAGCCGCCGTCGTCTTCGCCGCCCTGGTCCTCGGTTTCGTTTTATCGGCGGCTCCGGGCCAGACGGTCAAGGACGACGTGGGCAACGTCTTTCCTCTCGGAGCGCCGCCGCGCCGGATCGTCTCGCTCGCCCCCAACATCACCGAGATCCTCTTCGCCCTCGGACTCGGCGACCGCATCGTGGGCGTCACGCGCTATTGCGACTTTCCGCCCGAAGCGCGGACCCGGGACAAGGTCGGCGGCTTTATCGACCCGGACGTCGAGAAGATCCGCTCCCTGAATCCCGACCTCGTCATCGCTTATCGCGGCAATCCGCTGAATGCCATCGAGCGGCTCCAGGCTTTCAAGCTCGCCGTGTTCGTTCTGGATATCGGCGGCCGGCTCGAAGCTGTTCCGGACACGATCAAAAAGATCGGCCGGGTCACGCGAAAAGACGCCGAGGCGCGCGCTCTGGTTGCGTCGCTCGACCGGGCCTATGCGGCCGCCATCAACGCCCTGCAGCCGGCCAAGGGCCGGCCGAAAATTTTTCTCAGCCTCCAGGGTCAAGGGCTCATGACCTGCGGCCGGGCGGGCTATTTCAACGACCTCATCGAGCGGGCGAAAGGGACAAACGTCGCCGGCCGCATCGGCCGGGCCTGGTTCGAATACGGCCGGGAGCAACTCCTCCGGGACGACCCGGACGTCATCATCATCCTGGCCCCGACAGAGGAGGATTTCGCCGCGGCGCGCCGTTGGTTCCAGGGTCAGCCGGAATTCGCGTCCGTCCGGGCCGTCAAGAGCGGCCGGATCCGGCGTCTCGACGAAAACATCGCCAGCCGCTTCGGTCCGCGGCTCTATGAGGCTTTCGCCGAGCTGGCGCGCATCATTCATCCCGAACGGTTCTGATGAAGGCCGTCCCCTATGGCGAACGAATTTGACGAAAATTCGTAGTTAGATATAGGCCGTCTTTAAGTATGATAGAATTCAGAGAGCCATGCTGACCTTCTTCTTCCTCCGGGACCACAAGCAGGACTATCGCTTTTTTTCCTCCGAACCGCCCCGGCCGCCCGAACTCAAGCGGTCCAAGGTCAAAGAAGGATGGGCGCTGGCCAAGAAGAAACTCATGCTTCTCCCGCAGAAAATGCTTCGCCAGGAGCTCGCCTTCGCCCGGGTCCTGAAAATCGAAGAGCCCGTCATCCGGGTCATCTGCTCCGGCTTGGCCGAAGAGAAAAAGGTCAATTTCCGGTTTCGCCTCTTCCTGCACAAATGCCGGACGACGCGGATCTTCGTCCTCATCGGCGAAGCCCTCCTCCTTCCGTTCGTCGGATTGCTTACGCCCATCCCCGGCCCCAACATCGCTTTTTACGCCCTGGCTCTCTTGATCATCACCCACGGACAATCGTTCCGCGGCGTGCGCGCCGTCTTGAAAAAGCACCACGAGTTTATCGAATCGCCGCTCGCCGCCGAATGGGAAAAAGCCGTCAAGGCCGGAGCGGAAGGGCTTTATCCCGACATCCTGGCCCGGTTCGAACGGGAGTACGGCCTGAACGACCTGCGTAAAGTTCTCTGGAAATAGCCGGGCTACTCGCCGCTTTCCCGCAACCGGCGGATCATCTCCCGCGTCGCGACGGGATCGGGGAACGAAATCACGCCCGCCGGCTCGGCCAAGGCCGCGCTCATTCCCAAGACCGCTTGACATTCATCATCCTGTTATATGAAAATATGTTCATATTTTAATATAACTCATGATGGATGTCACGCGCGTTTTCAAATCCTTGTCGGACCCGACGCGGCTGCGGGTTGTTCTTCTTCTTCTCGAACGCGACCTGTGCGTCTGCGAGCTGACCTTCATCCTTAAGATGTCCCAATCCCGGGTCTCGCACCAGCTTCGCGTTCTCCGCGACGCCGGACTCGTCGAAGACAAACGCGAGGGACAATGGATGATATATGGCATCCTGCCCGGCCTTCAGAACAAGCTGCGGCACGGCCTTGGTCTTTTCGGCGTGACGGACACCGGAACGACGGACGACATTGCGAAGGACCTCGAGAATCTGCGCCTCTGCCTGGCGCAAAAAGTCCGGAAATCCCGCAAAACGACCGCTCGACGGAAAGGAGCCCGATAATGGAGATCAAAGTCCTGGGACCCGGTTGTCCACGGTGCGAGGAGCTCAGGAAGCGGACGGTCAACGTCCTCGCCGAGCAGAACATCGCCGCGGATCTCGAAAAAATCGATGACATCAAGCAAATGATCGCCTATGGAATCCTCTCCACCCCTGCCTTGGTCATCAACGGCAAGGTCAAGTGCGCCGGCCGCGTCCCGCGGCCGGAGGAGATTAAGCGCTGGATCCTCGAGGAGCAGGTATGAAAACACGCGCGGTTTTCATTCTGGGACTGACTTTGGCCCTTTCGGTCGCGGCCGCCTGCGGCGGAAAGCCCCAGGCGGCCGGACAATCCAAGAGCACCCAGACCGAGAAAGGCCAGGTCCTGGTCACGAACAGCCTGACCCTGGACTTTTCCAAGCATAAGGTCACCTTCATCGAGCTCGGCGCGGACCGCTGCATCCCCTGCCGGGAAATGCAGCCGATCATGAAGGAGATCGCCGAGAAGTACGCGGGCGTTGTTCAGGTCGTCTTCTACGATGTTTGGAAGGACCCCGCCCCGGCCCGGAAGTACGGCATCCAGCTCATCCCCACCCAGGTTTTCGTGGACCGCGAAGGAAAAGAGATCTTCCGCCATGTCGGCCTGTTCCCTAAGGACGAGATCCTGAAGATGCTCGCCGAAAAGGGGATTCTCTAGGTCGAACGGGACAGGAAGCCATGAGCGGCATCTTCGGCGACATCTCGACCCTAATCCAGCATAATCCTTGGCTGGCCGTCGTCGCGGTTTTCGTCGGAGGAGTCACGACGGCCTCGAATCCCTGCGTCCTGGCCATGATCCCTCTGGTGATGGGGATGGTCGCCGGGTCGAAGGAATCGACGGGGCTCAAAAAAAACTTCGTTTTTTCCCTGTTCTTTATTCTGGGGCTTTCGGTCACGTTTACCGCCCTGGGGTTTATCTCAGCCCTTCTGGGACGGATGTTCGGCGACGTTGGTAGTTTTTGGAAGTATCTCGTGGCCGCCGTCTGCCTGGTCATGGGGTTCCAGCTCGTAGGGATGTTCAAGCTCGAGCTTCGCCTCCCTCAGATGTTCAGCGTCAGGAAAAAAGGGAAGCTCGGGGCCTTTCTCCTCGGGCTTTTGTTTGGGATCGTTTCGACCCCCTGCGCCGTCCCCATCCTGGCCGTCCTCCTGGCTTTTGTGGCTCAAAAAGGCGATATCCTGTATGGCGGATTGCTCCTTTTCACATTCGCCTTGGGCCACTCCGCGCTGGTCCTGATCGCCGGGACCTCGATGGGAGCGGCCAAGAAATTGATCGAGTCACGCGGCCTGGGTAAGGCCAACGCCGCCCTGCAAAAAATCGCGGGCGCGGTCATCATCCTGGTCGGCGTCTATTTCGCCTTCGGCCTGCCCTGAGGAAAGGCGTGGAAAGAAGGAGAACCCATGGAAAACAAGCGGCTTGAACTCACCGTCGATAAATTCATCTTCCGTTTTCCCGCCGGACTCCTTTACAGCGAGGACGGCCTCTGGGTGGAATTCGAAGGACAGCGGGCCCGGATTGGCCTCTCGGATTTCACCCAGCAGAGGAACGGGGACGTGGCCTTCGCGATGCCGGGAGAGGTCGGAACGCGCGTTCGAAAAGGAGACGAAGTGGCCGTCGTCGAAACGATCAAGGTCAACCTCAGTCTGCCGTCGCCCGTCGCCGGAAAAGTCATCGAAACGAACCAAGAGCTCGTAGCCGCTCCTGAGCTCATCAATCAGGACCCCTACGGAAAAGGCTGGTTGTCCGTCCTGGAGGTCGAAGATCCCGATGCCGCGAGAGGGTCCCTCAGGACGGCCGCGGAGTACTTGACACTGGCCAAGGCCCAGGCGGAAGCGGAGGTCTCGCGATGACCCGCAAGATCCCGGTCGTCCCGTGCAGCGGGATCGGCAAGAGCCTAGGCGCCGCGGCCCGCGAAGCGGCGTACATCCTCGCCGAGGATCTTCGTCCCTTGGACGCGAAAGTCGTCGCCCTTGCCCTCCTCGTCCTGGGCGACGACGAAGCGAGACGTGAAGTGGCCGGCCGAGCGGCCGTGGCCATCGACGGCTGCAAACTCGAATGCGCCGCCAAAGGGCTCACAGACGCCGGTGCCGCCGAAGTCCGCAAGGTCGCGGTCTTCGACGTCGTCCGGCGGCATCGCGGCCTCAAACCCGAGGGCGTCTGCGACCTCAACGCGGACGGTCTGAAACTGGCCCGGGCGTCGGCGGATGAAGCGGCGCGGATCGTCGACGAGATCGTTGCGGAGGACGGCCGTGCCTAATCTTCCGAAGAGGAAAATCGGGCTGATCTCGTGCTCCGGCGAAGAGCTTCCCGAGGGAACGGTGACCCGAAGGGCTGTCCGCACAGTGCTCGAAACGCTCCGCCCCGATGACACCGTGACGCTTTGCCTGCCGCTCTTCCTGGCCGGCGGCGAAGGCGAACGGGCATTCGCCCGCCACTACCCGACCATCGCGGTCGACGGCTGCCCGAAGAGATGCGCCGCGCTGGCGACCGAAAAGTACAGCGCCAAGCCGGCCGCATCCATCGTCGTGAGCGAGATCGCGAAAGAGAAGGAATGCGCGGCGATCGGCACGGCGCGAAGGCTGAACGAGGCCGGCTTGCGACTGGCCGAAACTGTCGCCGAGAGGATCGCCGCGGACACGGAAAAACTCTTGAACATGAAATCGCGGGGACGTTGATGGCTAAAACCGAGATATTCGAAACCGCCGTGACCTGGACGGGCGGGCACCGGGGACACCTGAAATTGGGCAACGGCCCGGAAATGGATTTTTCCGCGCCGCCCGCATCGCAGGGCGAGGCGGGCGTCTTAACTCCGGAGGACGCGTTTGTCGGAGCCGTCAACACCTGCGTGATGCTGATGTTCATCTGGGGAGCCGAGAGATTCAAGCTGGACCTCGCGTCCTATGATTGCCGGGCCGAGGGCACGAAACTCATCGAGCTCGACCGAACCGAGATCTTCATCCGGGTCGTCCTGAAACCCCGGATCGCCGTTCGCGCCGGGAACGAAGAACCCGCCGCGGTGGAGCGCCGGACGCGGCGGGCCCTCGACGCGGCCCGGAAATATAGCCTCGTCGCGAATTCGATCAAGAGCGATCTCATCATCGAAACGGAGATCATTATCCAATGAGGAACGGAATACGCCCGAACGAAAGGAGAGGCGCATGACGCCCGGCAACGCGAAGCTTAAATTCCTGGACCGCTACCTGACCTTGTGGATCTTTTTGGCCATGGCCTTTGGCGTCGGGCTCGGCTATTTCGTCCCCGCCGTGGTCGGGTTCATCAACAAATTCCAAAGCGGCACGACCAACATCCCGATCGCCATCGGCCTCATCCTGATGATGTATCCGCCGCTGGCCAAAGTGAAATACGAGGAGCTCGGCGACGTCTTCCGGAACGTCAAGGTCCTTGTCCTGTCGCTTGTCCAGAACTGGATCATCGGGCCGCTCCTGATGTTCGCCCTGGCCGTCATCTTCCTGCGCG